>URMT01000001.1 GCA_900549005.1 uncultured Eubacteriales bacterium
TATGTATGCCCGCCGCCGCTTTTACACTGCAATAATCTTTTTTCTGCGGAGTCCGCCCCGCCTTTTTTCAGGGCGTTATCCGCGCCGCACTTAAATCAGCCTACATACCAACCGATAGTCTCTTCGGATGCAAGCATCATATTGTCGAAGTCGAAGCCCTTGCCCGCGTCGCCGCTTACAACCTCGAACACGATTACGTTTTCGCCGGGTTTAAGCTCTATCTGCGCAAGCTCTATGGGCGAGAACTCTGCCCAGTCTACGCCGGGTACGGTCATTGCATCGGACTGAATTTCGGTGCCGTTGAGCGTAATCTTCATCGCGTCGGTGAACTTGAACGACGAGGCGCGGTTGCTTACCGTTGCAAAGAGCGTTGCCGTTGCGCCGTCTTCGCCGCCGTCAACCCTGAACGTGAGCGTTGCGCCTACGTTGGCGTTGAGGTTGCCCACCTTGTTGCCGGAAGGTCCGGGCATAGTTTCATCCTCGGCCGTTCCGAACATATGGCCGGGGCCGTAAGTTACGTGCGCGGTGTCCAATGTTCAAAACCGCAAATAAAACTATTCATTGCCGCAACTTCTAAATATTCAGCATAACTGCATAGTTTTGTTGGTTGCAAATAAATACAGCGCCCGCAATTTATTTGCGGGCGCCGCACGGTCAGAATTTATATTCCTTTACATAAAACGCGCGGCAGGTATCTATGCAGAAACAGCCGAGAGGCCCGCCAAGCCACGTCCCCGTATCGAGGTGTATTTTGTAATAATCGCTAATATCGTCGCCGCAGCGGCCATAGCGCTTATAGGCAAGAATTCTGTCCTCCCCGCACACATTGCGCGTGGGAGTATGGCCGAAACAAACGCATTTGCAGTCTTTCGGGACGACCTCGGGGCGCATAAAGTTCCTGTCTTCCAGCAGAACGGCTTCGCGTGCCGATTGGGGCGGCACTATGAGGCAATTATCGTCCAGCGGCAGTCCCGCGTGCACGCAGATGAACTCCTCTTCCTCTATGTAGAGCGGCAGGGTTTCGAGCTTGTCTACCGTTTCCCAGCGCAGGAGTTTTCCGTCGCCGCCGAACCATCTTTGCAAATCGGCGAGCACTTTATCGAAGTCGGAAGGCGACGACTTCATTACCGCCCAATAGTAAGCGAGAAAGCCGTATTCGTGGTTGCCGAGAATGCACTTTACGTTGGGCGCGTTCAGCAGAAAATCAAGCAGTCGTACGCTTTCGTCGCCCTTGTCCACCATATCGCCGCACACATACAGAACGTCGCTTGCTGAAAATTTAATTTTATCCAGCAGGCGCATACATAGCCCGTATTCGCCGTGGATATCAGAAATAACGTACCTCATAAACAGTTTTCCGCCATAAGCATATAGTAGCGCCCGCACAAAAACGTTGTTTGCCGCGCGCAAGACAGATAAGACCTCCTTTGCAGGGGTCTTGCGGCAACAAAACAGACATTAAAGAAAATTTACAACGCGTAAACGCGCAGGTTCAAACGCCGTTTTCAACAATTTTATAGCCCATTGAAGATATTTCGCTGTAAAGGCGGTCCAAATCCATATAGTCGTACTGATAGATGTTATACAGCTCCCTCAGCCTTGAATCGGTCGGCGGCACATTGTTTATATCCTCGTCCGGATACATAACGCCGAATTTATATTCTATAAGCTCTTTCAGTCCGTAATAGGTAGTGAGGCAGGCGTGCTGTTTGAGCGCCGTGTTTTTATGGGGCGCCACGATTTTTACGTTGCCCTCTTTATCCATCTCCTCTTTGGCGACTATATCCTTCTTTTTCATCTGCTTGTAGTCATACAGAATGTACAGGGCGTTCCAGCGCAGATGTTCGATGAACGCCAGCACGTTGGACGACTGCAAGCCGAAAAAGAAACCGATATCGGCATAATTGTTTTCCCTGCCCGTGTTTACGTATCTCTTATCGAATTCCTCTTCCGAAATTCCCGTATCGCCGTCGCCTGCGCGCTTTACCATATCGAACCCGAGCAGGTTTAGCTTGAACGGAAGGTTGAGGGCGTGATACAAATTCGACGCCTGTTCAATCATAGGGCGGCTTTCCCAATTTTCGCGCATAAGCTCGCGGCAGTCATAATTTTGCAGGCTCTTATCCAGCGCCTCGCCCTGCTGCCCGACGGGAAGTTTGCGTATATCAGCCAGCCACTGCGGCATATTGCCGATGCTGTCGTACAGCATATTGAGGCGACGGGCAAGTTCAGAAAGTTCGTCGTTTACTATATAGTCGTGGGTATATATTTTGCTTTCGTCGCCGAAATAAATTACCTTTCCGCCGCCGAAATTTTCGGCGCTGCTCTTGGCCCTGACGAATATGCGGTAGTTTCCGTCTTCCGGCAGCAGCCTTCTGATGGTCTGCGCGTAAGAGGCGTCTTCCAGGTCGGCATTCAGCGAGATTATGAAGTAAGTGAAGCTGTTGTCCGTGACCAGTTCTTTAAACTTCTTTTTTGCCTCAACCGAATTTATGTCGGTCTGACCTACTTCGGCTATGTCGCAAATCCTTTCGGGACGGGGGAAGTCGCAGTCTTTGAAATCCTCGTCGAACTCGTAAAGCATCCGCGAGAAAAATTCATTGTGCAGCGCCTCGCCCCTGTGGTCATAGATATAGTAATGCACGGGTTTCGATTGAAGTCTGTCGCCGCACGGGGCGGCAAACTGGAACTGCATAGAGCACATTCTGAAAAGCTGATAGTTCATCTTGCCGAAACCTATGAATACGATGTTTATATCCTTGTCGGGTTTAAGCGTATAATTTTCGTTGTAAAAGCTGCGGGGTATGAATTTGGTTACGGGATATTGCGCCACGAATTGCCGCGCGATAAGCTCGTGCTTGCTGAAACAACTTATGAACGAGCCCACCTTGTCGTCCGTATCCGCGATGAGGCGCTCCTTTATTATTTTTACGCTGTCCTGATTGGCTTCCATATTCAACGTCACCCTCTTACCGCCCCGTTTGACGGTTATAAATTCTTCGATTACGCCTGTATACGATATATTGCAGCCGCTGAAAAGTATAAGATTATATTCCTTGCCGCACAGTTTTTTGCCGAAATCTTTAAGCGCGCCACGGGCGACGGTGTAGCCGCCCTTGATAAGCTCGGCATAGCGGGCGCGGGTAACCGCGGGCATAAGCAGCAGACAGTTTTTATTGTTTTTTGCAAACCTGAGCGAATCTGCGCAGTCGCCTATGACTATGTCGCACCCTCTGCGCAGGGCGCGCCTTAAAGAAACGTAGTTGCGTATGCGCGGGCTGAAAAAGCTGGCAACGCTTAAAACGACAGCCGCTCCGCCCGCAACGTAGGCCATTACGAACGCCGCGTAAAATACGGGATATTCATTGCATATTGGGGTTACGAGCGAGCTGTCGGCTTTGAATTTGGTTATAACTTCGAGAACGGAGCCGAGCAGCGAAAAGCAACTGAAAAAATCAATGCCGTTGCCGTTGTAAACCCACGCCGCCATATGCAGAAAGTAAATGAGCATAAACGTCGGCGCGAGGTATATCAGATTCTTTTTTGAAATTATCAGTTCGCCCCTGTCTTTAACCGTGCGCACAGTGGTGAAAGCTATGGCGAAAATCATCGCCGCAGATATTATCAACAATAAAATTCCAGTAACTAAAAACATACCGCCACCGCCATTTTTTCTTTCGCGTTCCGCCGCTATAAAATCAAAGATTTATTTCCGGACTGTTGTCCTTTACGTACGAACACCAGATGCCGTTTTCCACAATCTCTTCGCGGGCAATTTCCTTCACAAACTTAGCTATCTCTTCCGCGGGGCGCGCCTTGGCCTCGCTCCACCTGGCATATGCCGAAGCGTAGAACATACTCATCTTGCGGTTGTCTTCCGCCTTGCGGCCGAATGAAAGTTTGCCGAAATAGCCCGTAAACAGCAGCGACGCCGCCGTCACCGTTCCCATCACTATTATGCCTGAGCTGCGCCAGGAAATTCCGCCCGCAAGTTCCCCGTTCCAGAACCACTCTTTGCCGAAGGCGCCAAGTATGTGCCCCGCCGCCTCCATTAAAAAGATTACGATGTATACCGCAACGGTGATTATAGTAAGGCAGTTTGAAATCTTTGCATATTTTTCGGCTTTGTTTCTGTTTTTGACAAGTTTGTCCGTGTGATATCTGAGCTGACCGTCGGGGTTTTTGCTGTTGCCTATCCACACGTCTATTATCTTCGTCGTTTCCATTTCGGGAACTTCGGCCGCGCTTACGGCGGCAACGGCCTGCAAACCCTTGTATATCCACACAGAATCCACCTTCTGAGTCCAGGAATACAGCCTGCACACGTTGGCGAGTATCTGCTTTTCGCGCAGGCACAGCGACATATAGAACTGTATTCTGAACGCCTCTGAAAACGCCCTGTATTCGATATATTTTGAATGGTATCCCTTTTTGTTGCCCCGCACTATTATCCAGATAAGCGCAGCCACGGCGAGCGCGCACGGAAATATCATAAACGTCAGCGACGCGTCGTCATACAGCATAAACGAAAATGCCACAAATGTACCTATAATGGCTATGAGCAGTATTAACCTGTTGTAATATTTCTGATTCCCGCCGAAAGAAACGGCGTCTGCCTTGGAATAGTGATAGCCTATATTTTTACGGTAATCGTCGAGCTCTTCGGGCCTGTCCCACAGCCTGCCGCCGCCTACGGCTCCCGCACAGCTCTCGCCGTTGTACCTCACTGTTTTTGCTATTATTTCGGCCATATATGCGGGCATATCGTCGCATACGAAGTAATTGCCGAACTCCTCCGCACCCTTCTCTCCGGCGAGCGCGCACGCCAGCCAGCGCCTGCGGACGGGCTGTTTTTCGCCGCCGCTTCTGCGGGCGTACAGCCACAGCACGGCGCAGTCGTTGAGTATCCCGGGATTGAACAGATGGTCGCCGTCAAGGAATTTGTGGCCGAGCGCAAAATTTATCACTTCGACGGTGCCACACCCGAACTGCTTTTCCGGCGGGCACCCGTCCCAAAGGGCGAGCAGCACGTGGCAATGCTCCGCTATGTAAATCCCCGCCTGACGGTATTCGTAGTCGTCGGCGCTCATCTTAAATTCGCCGGCGAGCCACGCGGCATTCTTTTCAAAGTCGGGGGCAACCATTACCCGCTCTGACTTTGCAAGGTACGAACGCAGCTTTCCCGCGTCTTCGGCATCGGTAAAACTTTTTATGTATTTTTCCTCGCTGCACGGCAGCACGGCATACACGGCTATGCCCATACCGAAGGCAACCTCCGCGCACAGCATATCCGCTCCCTGGGCAAACGCATTGAGCATTATGACGGGAGTATTGCCTTCGCCGCTGCCGCCCGAACAGGCCGCCCTGATTTCCGAAAGCGCGGCGGCAACTTCACGTTTAAGTTCGTCCTTGTCCCTCTCGTCGATATTCCTGTGGCCCGTAACGCCTATGACGACGGGAATTCTTTCGCAACTCACCATACTGCCTTCACCGTAAAATTGATTTTCTGCGCCGCACAGAACGCGTCAGCGCCCCCTGCGTTTTAAGAATATCCGGATAATTTTCCGTCCGATGCTAAATTTCCTGTTTTTTAATCTGCTCTGAAAAGTTGATATTGCGGTTGCCCCACGGAACAAGCACAAAATTTTTCAGCGGCTTCGAATAAATATCTATCGGATATATTTTGCAGGCGGAGTCTTCGTCGTTTATATATTGTTCGCAAACGTATCCGTTAGACTCGTAAAATTTTTTTGCAATTTCGTTTTCAAACCTGTCGGTATACAATCTGCAAAATTTGAAGCCGCGCCTTTTTGCTTCCTCTTCAAAACGGCTTAGCGCCATACTTCCGAAGCCCTGCCGCCTGAATTCTTTCAGAATCCCGAACCATCCGAGCCAGGCGCTTTCGGTATCGGCGGCATAATAATACAGCCCGCAGATTCCTATATTTTCTTCGCCGTGCCTGACTATCCAATAAACGTTGTCCGTAAGTTTTTCAACAGCCTCGCGGTAATTGACGTATGCGCTGTGCGAAGGGAATAATTCGTTTTGTATTTTCAGTGCGACGTCAAAATTATCTCTGTTCAGATTTACAAATTCAAGCGCGCTCACTTTTTTTCTCCGTTTAGTTTTGAACACAATGAAGGGTATTTCTTTTGCAGATACGGATGATTTTTTATTTGCGAAATATCTGCGTCATAAATCTTTCCGTCAGCCATATTTTTCGCAACGCACGTGAAGCCCAGGGACTGAACTACTTTTTCAAGGATGTGGGAATATACAGAAATGCCTATCCTCTTTATAGCAATGCCCCTGTCGTACATATCTTCTATGCGGCTGAACAGCTTATCCCACAGAAGCATCATATTTTTATTGTTTTCGTATTCTTTCAGAATAGGCATAATTGCGATATAGCAGTAAAATTCCCCGCCGAAATCGTAGAATTCAAGCATATCGGCATCGACGATTTTTTCGCCGCGCAGAATGGAATTATAATTTTCCTCGTTCATTAGAACAAACTGCCAATAGCCGATTATGTTGTCATCTTTAACCAACAGCGAATATAATTCGGGATAATTGCTTACGTGGTCAAGCCACGAATCGACGTTGCCCTCTATGCTTTCGTTAATCGTAAAATCATTGTTGAGCGTAAGGTAGTCTATTTCAATTGTTTCCATTACGATTTTTTTTGCATCATAGCCTATATTTTTTGCTTCTGCATAATCGAGGACGATAGGCCCGGGATAATGCACCGCGCTCTCCTCTGTATTTTGGACGCTTGTGTTGTTTATCGCCGCAATCAATGCGTCAAGTCCGCCTTTGAAATCGGGAGACGTTATCCAATGAGTGACGCCGAGGTAAAACTCCATAGCGTCTGACGGCACAGAATCGTCGATTTTATAAGGAATGATAGTTTTATTGTGCAATACGGCGGAATTTATTTCGCGCAAAACATAGCCGGAAATATTTGATTCTTTGGTAAAAATCAAAGTTACCATATCCTGGGTTTTTATGGCGTCAACAATTTCGCACGCATAATCTTTTCCGGGTGTAATATCGCGGGGAGCAATATAACATTTAAGCCCGCGCTTTTCCAGCTCCTCAACGATGCGGAAAGCAATTTCTTTGTTGTGCGTGGAATACGATATAAACGTTGTTTTCATAATTTTCCACTGACCGTATGAATATTGGTTTAATAATATAATAACATCACGGATATCCTTTGTCAATATCATAAAAATCCGATTTAATTCAACCGAAAAATATAATTTTCAAATTAAACACAGCTATTGCAAACAGGAGGACTATCTGATATAATTAAAATACAATACGCTTGGGGGAATACTTATGAAAACGCTGGCAAAACTTGCCAATAAATTTTTTGAAAACGTCTGCTTCGCCGAAATTCCCGGCACGGCCTGCCCGGAGAGCGACAGGCAGTGCTTTATAAGTGCGCTGAACCAATTTTTGAGTTCGGGCGACAAGGGCGACGCATTTACCGTATATTTTTGTTTCAGCGAAATATTCAGACTGTTCGGCAAAGGCTACGCAAACACCCAAAAATTGCTCGAACTGCTTTCAGACCACGAATACCACTCGGGCGAGCTGCTTTCAAAACACCGCGACCACTACTCCCACTCCGTCTACGTTTTTGCGTTAGGCCTGGCAATATATGCCAACGACGGCGTATTCCGCTCGGCATTTCTGCGATTTTACGGGCAGAAAGACGACGCCGCCTCGCGCAGGGATTTTTTATACTGCTGGGGAATGACGGCGCTGTTCCACGACACGGGATATCCCTTTCAGCTGGCCTACGAACAGATTAAAAATTACTGCGAAGATTTGTGGGGTAGCGGCGCCGCAACCAACCCGTTCGTGACATTCGGAAACTACGATAATTTTACAGGCATAGCGGAAGAAGACGGCAGGCGCATAAGCGCGGCGCTGAAAACAGACAAAAAGTTCGCCTCGCTGAACGACCTGTTCGCATACGGGCTGAACCTGCGCTTCGGCTATGACGAAGAGGATATGCGCGTGCGCCTTAAAAAGCGCATACTCGAACAGAGGACTTTTCTGGACCACGGCTATTTCAGCGCCGCCATACTTGCGCGCCAATTGCTTGAAAGGCCCGACATAGAGCTTACCCCAAAGCGGCTGGACGTGCTGACGGCGATAGTCCTGCACAACAGCCTTTCGCGCTACGACTTCAACAACGAGCGCCCCGCGTCCCCCGACAATCATCCCCTTGCATATCTACTGATTCTGTGCGACGAACTGCAAAACTGGGACAGGCAGGCCTACGGCAAGGCGAGCAAATACGACCCCGTCGCGTGGGACATAAGGCTGGCGATAAACGACGATTACATAAGCATCACGTATATTTTTGACAGCAGCACAGCCACCGACCGCGAGAGCGGCGAAGACAGGATAAACAAACATTACGGCGATATTCAAAAAGGCAAATTCGTAAAGAACATACTCGGCGGCGACGGCAGAGGCGGACTTTTGAAAAGCTCGCTGAACCTTACGGCCGACGTAGCCGTGGCGCCCAAAGAAAAGCGCAACAAACTTTACGCCTCCGAAAACAACTTCATAAATCTGTGCGATTTTGCAAGGGCCATTCACGCGAGTTACAGTAAACTTTGCCTGGAAACGGGATTGGAAAAACCGAAAGCCTTTGACGACCTTTCGCTGGAATTCAAAGTTTCAAACATAGAACAGGCCAAATCTTACGCCCGGAAACTTGAACTTATAAACTGTTTTTACAGCAGCAAAGACCTGGACTATCCCGTAGTGGAAAACTTTAAAGACGGCGATTACGGAGCAATAGGTTCAGACAACCTCGGCTTTTTGTGCAGGGAAGAGCACGTGCGCTGGGTAAAGGAAAAGCTGGGAATGGGCTGGAAATACGGCACAGGCTACTCCTCCTCCGCCGAGCGCAACGAAAAGAAGATTCACAAAGACATAGTCCCCTACGAAATGCTTGCGCCGGAAGAGCAGGCCAAAGACGAACTGATGGTGAACAACATCATACCGTTTTTAAGAAAGTTCGGGCACAATATCAGAATTTATAACTACCGCATAGGCAGAAAGCCCGACCTGGAAATTGCGGGAACAGGCCACAGATTCTTTACCGACAACCCTGCCAGGCTGAAAGAGCAGATTAAAAAACAACTTGAAAAATACAGCAAGACCAACCGCGTGGTCGTGCGTACCTGTTTTGCACACGGCGCCGACCAGCTGATAGCCGAATGCGCAAACGAAATGGGCATAACAACAAAGGCCGTTTTGCCCGTCGGATACGAAGACTATATAAAAATGGTGCGCAGCGACTGCCTGGCGCACGGCTATGCCTACACCGAAAAGGACGAACTTAAATTGCGGCATCTGCTTGCCCAGACGGTAGTATGCAAAGTAGTATCCTCGCCCGACGGCGGATACGAAGCGGCGATAAATTACATAATGAAGAAGTGCGACAAGGTGATTGCCGTATGCGACTGCGAATATGCAGACGAAAGCGGCGCAGAAAGATGCGGTACCGCGCGTTGCCTTGAAATTGCAAAGCGGTACAGCCTTACCCCAGGCGACGACATAAAAATCATACGTTGCCACAGGCAATAAAAAAACCGTGCGGGCGGCTTAAAAAGCTGCCCGCACGGTTTTTTTAGATTGCAGAAAAATCACGTATATTTTATCATCTTGAAGTATTTTTCCTTATGGTTATTGCCTTCGCCTCTGTTGTCGTAGGCGGACACATAAGGAATGAACCCCATAAGGTTATACAGGCTCATCGCCGAAATGTTATTTTCGTAGACAGACAAAACCACGTTTACGCCCGTCTGCTTTTCGGCAACCCTTATAATATTGTTCAGCATACATTTGCCGTAGCCGCGGTTGCGGTAGTTTTCGTCCACGCATATGTCCGAAACATAATAATTGTCGCCGATTGCATCGTCGAACGTGTCGCACAGACTTTCAAAGGCCGACCTGGTTTCCTCTGTTACAGGCACCTTTGCCGCATTGAAGGCGTTGACCATTACATTTTCGTCCCAGGCGGGAAGAGTGCGGTAAAGCGTTGCCGCGGCAATCACCCCGTTATCGTCCGCGCCCGAGATGCGCAGCAGCCGAACATATCTTTTATTGAATACCGAATGCCCCTTGTCGAAGAGTATTTCAAGTACCTTTACGGCATTTTCCATATTGCCGAACATACGGCGGTACATAATATCGGAACAATAAATCAGTTCCGCCGCTTTTTTGTAATCTTCTTTATTTTCAAGCTGTTCAAACGACGCGCTGACGTTTGGCAGATACGCGTTGTACGGAATTATGTGGGGATTTATCCAAACATACTCCACCTTTCCAGAACGGCCCGGTATATGCAGGCACTTTTTTACGTTCGGAACGCAGTAATACGCCTCGCCCGTACGCAATACCTCGTTTGAAATTATCTTTATCCTTATGGCCCTCTTGTTTATCTCGCTGTCTACCGAAAGATATGCGTACCTGTACCCGTCCTGCGACATAACGCTCTGCGAGCATATTCCGATTACGGGATATATCGCGCCTTCGATTGGGGCGTCCTTTTCGGGCGAACCGTCGCGCATATAGCCTAAATACCCGCAGAAATTTTCGTGCAGCTTTCCGAGCCAGGAATCAACCGAACGCACGTCGCCGAACGAAGATATTATGCGCTGTTTGAACGCGGCAAGCCTGTCGGAATTTATCAGGCTGCGCTTGCCCGTCATATCGTAAAACTGCTCGTTCTTGTTGGTGTTGCGCACATTCAGCGAAGCATTGAGTTTTTCAAGCTCTTCAAAGGAATCTTTTACGAGAGATTCAAGTTTTTCAAGCGTACTACCGTCGAAATCCTTTATCAGGCACATAGTATTGTAGCGCTCGTAGATATTTCTGCGGGCGACAGACGTGGCCTGACGGAAGAAATCATAGCTTATGGAAGAGAGCTGTTTGCCACCCGAGTCAGAGAAGAACAGCATTTCGCTCTCTTCTATATCCCTGATTTTCTGCTTATCGTAATAGCTGAGCAACCCGTCGTAAAAAACAACTATAAACATATTGAAGTTTATAATTTTGTTTACGTAATAAATGACCTTTTCCTTCGGGTTCAGCGAAGCATTTTCGTAAACATTGTTGATGTCGTCCAGAATTTCGGCAACCGAAGAGAGAGATTCGTTGAAAGACACGCTTACTTCGTTTGCCGTGAGCAGTTTGGTGGCAAAAAAGATTAGCGCCTGCACCTGGCAATTGACTATGTTGTTTGCGTTTCTTAATGTAAGTTTGCTCGTCGGGTCGCGTATTATTTCGTAAGCGTCTTCAAGTTTTTTCACGTTCTCGCCAAACCTGAGCCTGAACGTATTTTTTACGGCATTATAGCTTAAATCGGTATTTTTAAACAGATATGTAAGCAGATTATATATTCCGACTTCGAGAAGCAGAAAGATAAAAATTTCGTCCCAATGAATTATCTGGGAATTCCCGAGCTTTTTGAAAACTTCTCCGTAATCGTTGCGATAGTGGTTATATACCTTCCTTTTGCTGTCTATGCTTATAAGGTCAGAGATGGTCATTGCAAGGTACTTTATGTACTTGTTGTCTACGAAGAAGAAATCCCTAAAAAAATAGTTCTCGCTGCCTCCCGGCACGTTGAAGAGCCTGTATTTGAACATAAAGTCTTCTATCGCGGTGTCGCTCACAACGCACACTTTATATCCCTTACCCGCCGCGTTTTCTTCGGAAGACTTGTCCAGAAAAACAATTTTGTACTCCATCCTGGCAAACAGCGGCGCATATTCCGCCGCAAGCATCTGGCTTTTTTGCGGATTGTCAGCAGTGAATTTGCGCGGGTCGTCAATCCACACACCGTAAAGATAGTCAATCTGGCCGTTGATTTCGGTAAGCAGTTCGTCGAGGCACAGCTTTTCGCCGTCGATGGTCAGGTTTACCGTCCTCAGCGGCCTGTTGCAGCAGGGCAGCGGCACGTATTCGGCGGAAGCGTTCCCCAAAAACGGGAAGGCACGGAAAAACCTTTTAAGGCTATCGAACCCGAACTGCGCATCGTAACGGCTGGAAAGCATACGCTTTTTAAGGGCGAAAATGAACTTGCTGAGGTCGTTGCCGAGCACAGAAAAATTGAAGCACCCCTCCATTCCCACCTTTTGTATAAATCCGTCGGCAGGGGAAAGCGAGGAATCGACTTGAAGGTTGAGCAACACGTTTTCCACCAGATTGAAGTCAAGCCGCCTGGTGGAATAACATTCGTCGAACATATTGTAAAGGCGCACCATCGAATTGGAAAAAGACGCTATCTCGCGAGCGCGCTCTTCGGCGTCGAGTTCTTCGAACCACGCTTTATAGCTTACAAATTTTTTGTAAGTTATTAAAGTGACAAGATAGAGCGTATTTTTGAAATAATCGATATATTTGCCTATATTTGAAAGGAAGGAGCTGCTTGTTTCGCCCGACTCAAAGATGATATCCCTCAGCACGCTGTCGGGAATCAGCCTGATTATTTCGTTGCGCCGGGCAGTAAGTTCGTCAGTCATCGGCTATCACCTTCGCAAGTTTTTCGTATTTTCTCTGCGCTTCGGCCTCGTCTTCGGCAAGTTTATAAATTTCTGCCTTGGTAAGCTCGTATTCCTTGGCTTTGAGGCGCAGATTGGTTTCTTCGAACTTGAACAGCCTTACTTCGTGAATACCGCCTTCGTCTATAATGTCGGTAGTCACCTTGTTGTGCCCCGCTTCGCCCGCCACAGTAAGGTCGTCCTTAATTCTGCGCAGAATATTTTCGATGCTGTATATGGTGCCTTCGGCAGACGGCACGGCGTTAGGAACTATTATATAGTCCTTGTTGTCGAAATTTTTCTGACGGGCGATGAATTCCCTGGTGCCCTCCTTGAACTGCTTGGTTATTCGCATAGCTACGACTATTTTATCGGAAATGCGCAACGCGACGCTGGCGGGCAGCTGGCCGCCGGCGGGGTTATCCATAACCAGGGCTTTGCACCCGAATTTTTCGAGCCTGTTGGCAAAATTTTCAAGTTCGACGTTGCGTCCGTCGTAGTTGCTGTCGCCGTTGAGCTTTTCGTTTGAATGCGCGGTGATAAACAGTATATTGCCGTTCTTGCCCTCGCCGAGGCCGAGCATTTTTCCGACGGGAATCATCTTTCCCAGAATCTCTTCCTTGGTGGCAAAGGCGTCCGCCGTAATATCAGTCTGGTTGAGAACTTTTACCACGTCGAGTTTATCGGCAGTATCGGCGCCCTCGTCCACTAGCAGATAAGAAAGGCCTTTGCTGTCTATGTCGAGGTCGAGCACAACAACAGGCTCTTCGGGCGTGGCTCCAAGCTCGTCGGCCAGATACGATATCGTATTGTAAAGCATCGAAGTTCTGCCTGCGCCGCCCTTATACGAAAAAAACGAAACTTTAAGCATATTACTCCCCTTTTGTACAAATATCTTTATAAAAACCTTTCGGCTTAAAATTTAAACAACTCTGACAGTCTGGCAAGCAGAACGTTTTTCTGCTGCTCGTCGCTCACGCCGCGTATGCTTTCTTTTATCTTATCGGAAGTTGTGGCGTCGGCAAGCGTTGAAAGGAACAATATGCTTTGCAGGCGCCTGTCGGTCACCAGCCTGGCCTTCATCGTTTCCTTTTCCGCGCTCGTGCAGGTAAGCGCTTTTACGATATAGTCGACGGCATACCCGAACTGCTCTTCGAAGCACTTTTCGAAATACTCGCCAAAACTTTTTTCAAAGAGCGACTGAGCCAGTTTTTCCACCTCGGTATCGAGCGGCGAACGTTTATTGAGAGCGTCGTTCAAAGCGACATTGTATCTCTCTTCCCTGTCCCTCAGCTCCTTTTCATACCTTACGCGTTCGGCGGCAAGCTCGTCCGCTTTCTCCTTTGCCTTGCCGCGCTGAACGTCGGCATCGAGAAGTTCTTTTTCGTATTTTTCGTAATACAGATAGAACGAGTCGATTGCATAAATATAGTACAGGTTATTGTTTACGCTGAAACCTTCTTTGCGCCAGAACCATCCATCGGGAGATTTGTTTTCAAGTATCCACACAAGGTTGTCGCGCATCTCCTTTTGGGGATATTTGATTATGTAGTTGAATATAAGGTTATACGTGTTGCAATACAGCGGAACAAGCTCGTACGGAGCTATCGTGCTCTTTTTGCGCCAGTTCTGCATTATGTGGCTGACGCTGTCGGGGCACTTGTCTTCGCCGAGAGAATAGTTTTCAATCAAATCTTCGCGGCTCTTGTCTTTATAGTCCACATAAATCTTCTTTATGTTGGTGAGCGCGAACTGAATACTCTGGTATATGCTCGATTTGCCGATGCTGAGATAGTCGTCGTCGACGCCGGCGTTTATCAGAATGGCGAAGGCAAACAGCGAGTTCATTATGTGGTTGTTTTTGCTGTTGCCTATCGCGCTGACAGAGATGGGGTTGAGGTTTTTATCCACGTAATCGAACGAGATGTTGACGTTGTTCCTTTTCATCTTCGTTTCGATATATCTGCCCGCCGACGCGGTAATTTTACGGAGCGTATCAAGCACTTCGCTGTTTGCGCCGTAAAACTTTTTATCGCTCAGGTACTTGGCATACCTCTTTTTGTCTTCATCGCTCAGGCTGTTTTTGTCGCGGTCGCCGAAAAGCGCCGTGCCGTTATCGAGCTCTTCGTATAAATCTTCCATAGAGTTATATACCGAGATGAAGGCATTGGTGCCGTAGTATGTGTAATATAACGAAGTATCATATTCGGCGGCATCGTCTTCGGCAGGCTTCTGGAAAGCCCAGCCGCGGTGAGTCACCACCGAACCTACATACGTTCGGCCGCTCTTTTTGCCGTCGATTTCATAAACGAACGGTTCTGCGTTCACCAAGGCGGCATCGTTCAGCATAGCGGAAGCATCGACAATCAGCTTTTCTGAATATCTGAGCAGCCCCGCCGCGTCGTCGACCGTGTCGCCGCAGATTTTTACGGCAACGGGCAGCTTGGCCCCGCCGTCTTCGTACAGCGCATTCAGAAGGTCGTCGCGCAGGTCCACTATTGTTGAAACGACTTTCGATGCGCTTTCAACATACGTCGTAATTTTGTAGTCGGCATTTTCCCAATAAGGAGTGGCGTCGAACACCTTCTCTCCGCCCTGATACACGCAGGCAAAGACCTTTTCGATAAGCCCGAAATAAATGTCGTCGTACTGGCTTATGTCCACGCCCAGCGATTTGAGTTCGAGAAACGTCGACAGCGCCATTATGTGCGTGATGAGCCCGAACTTCTGCCTGTAATCTTTATCGTCAAGCGGAAAACTGCCCGCCTTTTTATCGTAAAACTTTACAAAATCTTTTAAAATTCTTGCACCGACTTTATCCGCAGGCTGGTATGCGTAAATCATTCTGTCGCTGCCTGCGCCGGGAATTCCCCCTATCTTGCTTTTGGTTATAATTTCGAGTATATCTTCGTAATTGCCTGTGGTTCCCATAGTTTATTTCCTCCTGTTTATTTTATCGTCATCGAGCACAAGCACGAGTCTTATACCCGCCGTAAACTGATTGTTTTCAAAATTGACGTATCCCGTAAGCGGGCGGTTGGTCGAGTTATACAAAAGCAGATTGCCGCTGCCGTCCTTCACCCAGAATGCGCGCAGGCTTTGCGTGCGGCGGCTGTCGGCATAGTCGGTGGAAACTGCGGGGCCTATAACTTCGCCGAACTTGTCGATGAGCGATTTTTCGATAAGCCGCAGACCGACAACCGATTCGTCCCCTTCAATGCCGAATTTTTTTGTCTCTATGTCCTCTATTGCAGAATAATCTATAAAATCAAGGCAATATCTGGAAACAAAATACAGAAGATTTTTATCGCGGCTGAACATATCCCATACTATCGGAACAGCTTTTTCGCCGTCGCTCTGAGGATATTCGCCGAGGCTGTATTCGCGGAGCTTTCCGCCGTCGCGCAGCATATAGTTCGTTCCGCGAATCTCAAACTGCCCGGAACCGCACGCCGCTCCGTTATCAGAACAGAAATCGGCAATTCTTCCCACGCTGTCCGCGTCTGACAGGCGAAGGTACAACCTGTCGCCGTTTTTCATTATTGAAATAAACGATGATACGTATGTTCTGAAATCCGTTCCGCAAAGAGCCACGAGAGCTTTTCCGTAATCCTCATAGCCAATGAAAACGGGCAGAACCTGAAATCTTTTACCGGAGCCGAGCTTTTCAAGGGCGAGGTCGAATTCCCTGAATACCGCCGTGCTTGCAAGCGAATTGCAACTTATAAAAAATATTATGCCCGTGCAGTTATCCGATTGAAGTATACCCTGCACCTCTTCGTTCCACACGTCGCCGTCGTTCAGTTCGGCGTCGTACCAGTAATTGGCGCCCGCGTCATATATGCGGTTAAGGCACTCAAACACTTCGTCGCAATCCTTGTGCGAATAAGATATAAAAACATACTTATCGCTTCCCCCTCCTATACGGTCGAGGTATGTTTTGGGCTTTTCCATAAACGGCTCCTCATCAATTTTTTCCGCGGTAAAAACTTACATAATATGAAAAAACTTATCACCACAGTTCAATTCTATCACAAAATTATGCCCTTGACAATAGCTGAAATAAAAAAATACGCCTATATTATAAGACATAATTTACAACTGATACACTTTTAAAGTTATACAACACAAAATTTACTGACGACACTTCGCTGTACTGCTATAAAAAAGAATTTGCGCCGCGGAAAAGCGGCTATGCAGCGCAGCAATAAAATTTTGTACGACTCAAACAGTGCGGGCGGAAGATTATTCTTCCGCCCGCACCTTTTATACAGTCACGTCACATAACTTTTCAATTGAGTTCGGCTCCGCTTGTTTCAAGCGCTATTCCCTGAATATTACCGCTTATATCACGGTCTGTTATAACGGTAACCGTGATAACATTGTCACCATCTACAAGTGAAACTTCGCCCACGTCTACATTCATAAACTGCTCCCATTGGGTATCGCCGTAAGACATATCGGCATTGCACTCAACCATTTTGCCGTTTACTGTAATTTCGTACACCTCGTCGAACGTGAAGTCGCCTTTTCGATAACATACGCTGAACCAGAGTTTTGCCGCACATTCCTTTGAAGCATTTATTCTGAATGTCACCGAAGCCCCGTTGTTGGTCGAGATATTACCTATATAATTACCGTTTGCCGCAGGCATTCCGCCCGTGCCCGCACCGAGAGTAACGTTGTCGGCCAATACGCCGTCCGTCGCAGCTTTGAACTCGTAACGAACAGCCTCTGGCAACTCAGGTTCATCGGGCATATCAACCGCGGTGATAACAGAGTCGGCAGTTTCTACGGATATGCCCTGAATGTTGCCGCTTATGTCGCGGTCGTTTGCTATCGATATGGTTATGGTATTCGTCCCTTCAACCAGCTCTATTTCCCCGAGAAGCACATCTTCGAACACTTCCCACTGAGTATTATTGTTCGGCATAGCGGCGTTGCTTACCACCGGATTACCGTTCACAAGCAACGTGTATACGTCGCTGAACACGAAATCGCCCGCACGGTGACACACGGAGAAGTAAAGTTCCGCCGTGCACGCTTGCGTTGAATTGAGCGTAAACGTAACCGATGCGCCAACATTGCGCGCCATATTGCCGAGATAATTACTGCTCAGGGTGGGTGCCCCCTTAATACCGCCGCTCACCGACACGCCCGTTTGAAGCTGTCCGTTTCTGACTGCGGTGAAAATATACAAATCATCGTCGGGGTCTGGGTCAACAGGCTCTGACTGTTCGGAAGGGGTTATTACCGACGCTTCGGAAGATACCGTAATCCCGCGGATATTGCCGCTCAAATCGGCGTCGCTTATCACAGTGATTGTTATGACATTTTCGCCGGATTCAAGCTGCACTTGGCCGAGGAATACCGACATAAATTCTTCCCATAACGTTTCACCGCTTGACATATCGGCAGTACATTCAACATCTTTGCCGTTTACGGTAAGTTTATAAACGTCCCTGAAATCAAACTCACCAGCACGGTAACATACGTTGAAATACATACCTGCAATACACTCTTCTGCGGAATTTATCCTGAATGTTACAGAAGCCCCCTTGTTTGTTGAAATATTTCCGATATAATCTCCGTTAGCCGCAGGAGTTCCGCCTGTTCCCGGAGCTACCTGTACATATTCGGCAAGAGCCCCTTCACTTACTGCCGGGATATCGTAAACAGTCCAAAACCTCGGGTCAGAAGTATCGGCCTGACCGGAATGGGCAGTAAGCTCAGCCGTTTCAGAACGCACCCGCAACCCCTGAATATTGCATCCTATAGAACCGTTGCCGCTTATTACTGTAAGTTTTATTACATTGGTTCCCTCCACAAGATTTACCTTGCCGAGCGCCACATATCTGAAAGTTTCCCAATTGTCGCCGCCTGACGGCATTGCCGCGCCACACTGCACGTTTTTGCCGTTGACGGTAAGATTGAACGAATCGGAAAAGTTATACATATCTGCACGGACGCTGGCACCGAGATACAGTACTGCCTGACCGGCGGAATCGGCGTCTATCTGCCAAAGCATATATTGACCGATGCTGCCGCTTACCATACCGAAATAGCCGCCGTCGTTTACAACTATTCCAGAACTGTAAGTTATTCCTTCTCCGTCTGAGGCGTTGAAATCGTACGAAGTCCAATTTTCGTCACCGTACCCGGAAGGAGGATTTGCAAGCGTAGGCTGAGTGGCGCTGCGCAGGCGCAAAGCATTGATATTATTGCCGCGTTCGTTGCTTACCTGAACGAGCTTTATTACGTTCGTCTGCCCTGCTTTAAGTTCCACACAACCGAGATTTACGTCTACGAAATCAACCCAACTGTCGTTTTCGTCTTCATACTCGATGAAATCGCCCCTGTTTTCAATCATTTCATCATTTACAAACACCGAAACAATATTTGTAAGCGAAGCATACCTGTTGGTTTTGCTTACCGAAATCACAAGGCTTGCCGTTGTATCCTCTTCCACCGTTACATAGAACGTTATGGCGGCGCCTACGTTGCACGAGAAATTACCTATATAAGTTTCGGTTGCACCTTCTTCCTTAGACACCGACGGCATACTTACAGTCTGCGAGCCATCGGAATTGGTGACGGTGCCTTCTGAAAGAACCACCCTTTCGTCTTCCGCTTCAAAGGTATACACGGGATTGTCCTCTCCGCATTTATCTGCGCATACAGGGTCGTCGCAACCATAATCGGTACACTTGCCGCATATCGGACAGGTATGTTCGCATATATGCACGGCTTCGTGCCCGAGACATTTATCGGCACAAGCAGGGTCGTCGCAATCAGGGTCGGTACACTTGCCGCATATCGGACAGACGTGTTCGCACACGTGCTTTTCGCCGCCGCACGAATCAAGCGTAAGCGGCAGAATTATGGCAACCGCCACGAGCGCGACAGCCAGAACCGTTGCCGTAACGGCAATTATCTTCCTTTTAACAGTAAGCGCTTTCCACCTCTGCGCAAAGCCTTTGCGCCCTTGTCCGCCGTGGTTGTCTTTTCCTCCGCCTTCACCGCTGCCCGGGTCACCGGAAGCTCCCGAACCGCCGCCTTCGCCGAACTGTCCGTTGCTCTGCATATTGACCGTATTCGCGCTTGCCTTTACCTTTTTATCTTGCTGAATTGCCAGATATTTTTTCCCGAACATCCCGGACGATACAATAAAACCGACTATCGTCATCAGCAAGCAGATGACAGTAAGGGCCACGCTTACAGCCTGCGCCGCAGTTAAAGCTATCTGCCACGAAGGCGTGATATCGATAAAGCGGGTATTTGCCGTTACCCCGTTCATCGCATTGGAATTGAGCTGGTTATACAATATGCGGTGGCAGGCTTCACGTATGGCAAGACATACGGTTGCATTATCTTTATAATCGTCCCACGCTTTATTGTTTCCGCCGTGCATCCAGAAATCCTGTCCTGCAACCACAGCGGCGGCCATCGCCTTCGGAGTTATTTCGTGAGTGGAAACTGCGGCGTCCGTTATTGTTATTCCCGTAAATCCCCACTCTTCGCGCAAAACGCCAGTAAGCAGTCCGCTGTGTCCGCCTGACCATATGCAGCCCACGCGATTATGCGAGGTCATAATTCCGTTTGCACCGCCTTCGACTACTCCGCCTTCAAACGCCTTTAAATAAATTTCGCGGATACTTTGTTCATTTGCCCATACGGTGCCGCCATAGCGATTGCGCTCCTGGTCGTTAAGAACAAGGTGTTTTGCAAATACTATTACTCCCTTAGACTGCAACCCCGCAGTTTCGGCGGCGAACATCTTTCCCGAAAGGAAACCGTCTTCTGAGTAATATTCAAAATTCCTGCCCGAATATGCCGTACGGTGAATACCCGCGCCGGGGCCATATATTCCTGTGTACCCCGAGTGAAGCATTTCCAGCCCAAATGCCTTGCCGACCTCGTTTACGAGTGAAACATCAAACGTGGACGCAAGCAATTGCTGAGAAGGAAAACACATAAGCGAGTTAAGTCCCGCGGCTATTTCGCCCTTTATGCCCGCAGGGCCATCCCCGGCCTTACATTCAGGCGAGCCTATTTCCGATATACCTACAATGCGGCAATACCCGTATGTGAGCAACATATTCTGTTGTTCCCACGTAAGTTGATTTAAAAGGTCCTGCCACTTTTCGTTATTAAAATCAAGCCCGCTCAGCATCGAAAGGGCGAGCGCGCCTTCCTCGGCCGTAACAGTACCGTAAACGGGCATTTCGTCGCCCTCTTTTACTGCAACGTCAGCGCCGTACTGCATATCTTTCACCATCTGCTCGTTGACGCATTTCATTTCTACGGCAGAAGGATATGTACCGTTCCAATCGCTGCGCGAAAGATACGTTATCTTTTGGTCGGCCGTGCCGCCATACAAATTCACGTCGGCGTTGTCGAACCTGTTTTTTATCGGCTCACCGGTAACGGAGCTGACCGAATACGTTTCAAAATCATCTTCTTCCACGGATATGCGGCAGGCAAAATCGGCGTTGCCGTTATCGTCCATTCTTCCCGACGTGCTTTCAGGACTGAATCCTTTTGCCGCCAATATATTGTTCAGCGCATCGTGAGCGTCAGTGCCGACAGCAAGATAATAGTCGCCCTTTTCAACAATATAAGTTCCTTTATTATAACTATCATAAGTCTTAAAATCTTCACCCTTTACGGTAACGGTCAGCGTTTGCGAATCTCCAGGGGCCAGACTTTCAGTCTTTGAAAAACCTGCCAGCTCTACCGCCGACTTTTCTATTCCGTTTTCCTTATCGTAATCGGTATACGGTTTTTGAAGATAAACCTGCAAAACTTCCTTGCCGGAATATGTATCCCCGGAATTGGTTATTTTTAACGAAACTTCAAAGTCCCCGTCCTTTGGCGTCACGGAAAAATCACTGTACTCAAAGTCCGTATAAGAAAGTCCGTAACCAAAGGTAAACGCAACCTCATCAGAGTAATTCCAGCTTCCGTCACCCGCGCATACGCCTTTGGCGGAACCTGCATTGCCATTTCCCGTAACGTAATCTTCATATCTCGTTTCATAATAACGATAGCCGACGTATATGCCTTCCTGGTAGACAAGATACTTTGTGTTGTGCGTCATCGCATCGTCGGCGGGCACGCTTCCCGTTTGGGTAAAAGTATAATCCCCGAAGTTTTCGACAGCAGGGGCAGAATCGTTATCATATGCAAACGTATCGACGAGATGTCCGGAAGGAGTAACCGCACCGGAAAGCAAATTTGCGACCTGCGCATACGACGCACTGCCGCCCATTCCTACCCAGGCACAGGCATCTATATCCATTTCGGCTATATGTTTCATCTGAATAGGATTCGCCGTATTTATTAGAAGCACGATGCTGTCAATTTCGCCTGACTTTTTAAGCTCCGACAATCTGTTCAGAACATCATATTCCTCTTCCGAAAGGTCAAGATAATTATCGTCAAGACATTCGGTATCGGCAAAATTCGTATCGCCGTCTTCGCTTGTATAGCGCGTTATTACCATTACCGCCGCGTCGCCGTATTCGGAAATGCCGGCTGTAACCGCACCCGCCGAAGTAGAATCAAGCGTCGTCCACGGTATTTCGCGAATTCGATACTCCCAATAGTTCTGGTCGCCTACCTCGTCTTTGACGTCAAGCACCTGATAGCCGTAATTGCCTATGAGCAGATTGTACGCATTCCAAAGTTTTGAATTTACTTCTATCCCTTTGCCTTCGATTTCAGATTTTAAAGTAGAACTTGTATTTATCCCCACATAACCCGAGCCGCCGCCCCCAATTATGTATTTTTGCGTTGCCGCACCGAACAAACTTATTTTACTCCCCTGTGAAAGAGGAAGCGCTCCGTTGTTCCATAACAGGACAGTCCCTTCCGATGCCGCCTGCTCGGCAACTTTCAATGAGTTGTTGCGCATAGCCTGATTATCATAACTTCCATCGCCAAGATAATAATCCGACTTATAATATTCACTGTCCTGCCCTTCTTCGTCAACGGTAACTTTCTTCTGAGTTTCGACGTTGAATATAGTATTTATGTTGGCGCTGTATTTGTTTGCAAAAGAACCGCCCACAAAAGCAATTATCATTAAAATTGCAAAAAATCCCGCAGCAAGCCCCCACAAACCCTTATCAAAAATTTTGCGCAAGCGCGCAAGTTTGCCGTTGCCGTCATAGTTAAATCTTTTCATCAGCACTTTCCCCCGTCATCATTTTTTTGCGCGTTATCGCCATAGCAACGAAACAACCCGCAGCACACAAAGCAAACACCAAATCAAGAACAAATATAAGCATCTGCCACCAGGTACCAAAGGGCGACGCCGAATAACTTGTCTGTGCCGCTATCCTGTCAAGAATCATCCAGGCGACGATAAACCCTGCCGTCAGGTAAAATACCAGAATGCAGAAAGCTCCGCCTAAAATACCCCAACGAAATTTTTTTGCCATCATAATCCTCCTTGTTTTTTTGGGCGCGACTACGATTACATAACCTTCCGCGCCCTTGAAAGAAGTATATTTCACTGTCAGGCGAACCGTCAATGGGTATTTCACATTCGTTGTTTTATTGTGCTTATTCGTGAATATTTTCGTCGGGAGAAGGTATGAGGATGTTCAGGCTGAAAACGTCTCCTTCCACGGAAAAGGTCATATTGCCTCCGTATTTTTCAGCTATAAGATTTATACTTTTCAGGCCGTACCCGTGCAATCCGCCATCTTTCTTCGTTGTCTGAATAACGCCGTCAACCGCGCAGATATCCCCTGAAAACGTATTTATTATTTCTATTAAAGTAAATTTATGAACAGAGCGTACCGAAAGCCCTATCATTCGCTTTTCCGGCTCTTCTATTTTTATGGCCGCCTCTATCGCATTATCCAACGCATTGCCGAACAAAGCATAGATATCGGAATCTGAAATAAAACCGAGTTTTTTACCATCGGCAACACAGGTAAATACAATTTCATTTTTATTGCAACGCAAATTTTTTTCCGTAAGAATGGTATCAAGAATTTCGTTGCCCGTCTTTATCATAAGGTCGTGAAACGTTATTTGTTTTTCAATTTCATCGAGTGCTTCTCCCGGAAGGCCTTTATCGCGACCTATTCCGCGAATCTGATGCTTCATATCGTGACACCTTATATTGAAAAGCTCCATATTATCTTTAAACAATTCATATTGCTTTTTGTTCTGTTCCCAAAGCTGCTTTGTAAACGCCAGTTCGTTTTCAAGTTTTTTCTGCCTTATCTGCCCGTACTGAACAAACAAAAGCAAAAAACAGCACAGGCAATTGGACGCGTATATGATGAGCCCCGGAACAAATTCTGTGCCTTCACTGTTATACACATACCCTGCATTCAGAACTATATCCACTATTAGCCCGAGCGCGACAAGAAAAAGTGTAATTCTGCTCTTTATTTCAATCGTGCCCGTCTTTTTTATCTGCCTGCCGAAAACCATATAAAAAGCGCCGTAACAGACATAAAAACACAACAAATATATCAGCGCGTATATTATCTGCTCTTCCGACAATTCCGAAAAAATAATTGTCGCAGAATCATACATACCGAATATCGGCAATGAATTGCGGATGCAGAGCACCAGAACCAAATTTGAAAGTTCGTATGCGGCGTGTTGCACGGTATATGCAGCCAGACCGCAAAAAATAATGTTTACCGCGGGCTCCTGATAGCAAAAAGCCATCATCAAAACCGACACGGCAAACAACGTAAAAAACATAAAACACGAATATACGAAATTATTTATCTCTGACGGAAAAACCACGCTGACCGCAAGCACCACCACTATGTATGCCGCTAAGCGAAGAGCAAAACGGCTGCGCTTTTTCAGATGGCACGTACACAATATTTCGGCTATGATTATTTCTACGGCAAATAATATTTTGTTCAAAAAAATATTACTCATTGCCATCTCCTCCTTCGCCGGACATATACATATTGAGTTTTTTCAAAAATTCATTGCGTTTCAAATGAGAAATCTGCAATTCATCCCCGTCTACCGACAAAGCAAAGCCGCTTATCCCTGTAACATACCTTAAATTAACCAGATAACACCTGTTGCACAGTTCAAAGGGAAGCCCTTTTAAATCTTCCTGAACTTTCTGCATACTTCCGAACGATTCAAAATTGCCGTTTACCGTATGGTATGTGATTTTATGTCCCATAACCTCGATATACTTTATATCAGACGAAGATATTCTGCGCTTTCCGTAATGCGTTACAGATACCCATAAATCCTTGCTCCGACGCGTTTTCAGCCTTTTCAATGCTCTGCTGAGCCTTACCGAGAAGCTGTAATACGTAAACGGCTTGACCATAAAATCGAATGCTTCAACTTCATATCCCTGTACGGCGAACTGTGCCATATTTGTTACAAAAATAACCATTATGTTATCGTCAAGCGCACGCAGCTTGCGGACCGTATCCAATCCGTTCATCCCGGTGAGTTCTATATCCATCAGCACTATATCAAAACCCGCATAGCTGTCAATAAAACTTTCGCCGTCAGAATAGCATTCTGTTTCAAACAAAACAGAATTTTCATAAGCGTATTTATTAAAAAATGAAATTAACTTTTTTGCCGCTTCCTGCTCATCTTCAACTATGGCTACTCTTATTTTATCTCCCATAATCTTTGCTCCTGTTATATCATACCCCACTTTAATTTTATATCTGACGAAGCCCGAAGTCAATACCCATTCATATTCGTGCATTTAAGCTGCACATTCGTTAAGCGGTACGCGCATTTTTAGTACATCGAACAAAATTCACAACAGCGCCGTTGATTGAAAACCGCGCAAAAGAAAAAGAACTTTGTCAAAGCAAAGTCCGACCGGGTGTATTTATTGCTTACGATTATATTAAAGATTATGCGGCGACGCATATTACGTTAAAATGTCGGACGCAGTTTTTTATGACTGCGCAAAATACTGCCGCACCAGCTCTTTGCCGCCGCGCTTTGCCACAACGCCGCCTTCGATTAAATATGCTTCGTCGCACAGCGCCTCGGCACAGCGCACGTCGTGGGTGATGGTTACCATAGTATTGACCGACTGCTGTTGCAGCAGGCACATCTTTGCATAAAGCCCGCCCCCGGCTTCGGCATTACAATAATTTCCTTAACAGCATATAAAAACCGCCGCTGTATTATTGACAAATATCTATATGATATGTATAATATAGATAATCTTAAATATGAGGAAAACTATGGACACCTGCGACTACGCTAAAATATTTAAAGCGCTGGGAGATGAAACGCGCATCAAAATCTTTGAAATGTTGCGCGGCGGCGAGCTGTGCGCGTGTAAAATTCTTGAAAATCTGAATATTACCCAGCCCACGCTCTCCCATCATATGAAGATACTTTGCGACTGCGGAATAGTTACGGCGCGGAAAGATTGGAAGTGGACGTACTATTCTTTGAACTGCGCCCTTTTGAGCGAACTCATAACCTATTTGGGCGATACCAAATGCAGAAAAACTACGGAGGAATAAACTATGCAATGCCCTGACGTCACCGAATGTATGTGCCCCAAAGTAAGCTGCCCCAACCACGGAATGTGCTGCGACTGCGTTACAAAGCACCGCTTGACCGACAGCCTGCCCTATTGCCTGTTCCCCGACAACGGCGGAGACAAGTCCAACGAAAACCACTACCGCGTGTTAAAAAAGCGGTTTGAAAAAGGGGGCAAGTAATGGAATACACATTGGAGCAGAAATATGAGCTTATAAAGCAGGCGGCGCTTAAAGCAACTTCCAAAAACCCCGTTGAAATAGCGCGGGATATTATGAAGAATAACTTTGTAAGCATACACGGCCCCGAACACCACTTTTTGGACGGCGCCGCCTTTATTATGGCTTACAGAAACGCAAACGGCGAAATTGACCCCATAGTATGCCTTGACGAGCTTGCAAAGCGCACGATTAAAATGCCGGGCGCAATGTGCGGATACTGGGGAATATGCGGTTCTGTCGCCTCGGTTGGCGCGGCACTCTCGGTAATTCACGGCACAAGCCCTTTGAGCACCGACGAGTTTTACAAGGACAATATGCGCTTTACCTCTGCCATCATTGCAAAAATGGCACAAATTGGCGGCGCGAGGTGTTGCAAACGCAACGCCTTCCTCTCCCTCTCTTACGGCGCGCAATTCGTAAAGGAGAGGTACGGCATAGAGATGGAGCGCGACAACATAGTCTGCGACTTCTATCCGAAAAACGCGCAATGCCTCGGCACAAAGTGCCCGTTTCACCAGGCAAAATAAAAAAATACCGCAGCCGCGGTATTTTTTTATTTAACATAAGATTTATCAGAGCGCGCCCACGACTTTGTGGGGGACGTACAATTCGTCTATATACGCCTCGTCTTCGTCGGTGAGGTTCACGCCGAACGCCGCAACAGCATCGTCGAGATACCTCTCCTTCGTGGCACCGACGATGGGCGAGGCAACGCCTTTTTTGAAGTGCCACGCAAATGTTGTGGCCGTCATAGTTGTGCCATACTTGCCAGCCAATTCATAAATTCTTGCTGCAATAGCCTTGTCCTGCGCCTCCGTTGAATCGTACTTGCCGCGCGCCGTAGTATCGGTTTTGCTGCGCATTGTGTCGGCATCCCAGCCGCGGCGGGCGCATCGGCCAGAAGCCAGCGGGCTGTACGGCGTGAGGGCCACGTTCATCTGATTGCATATCGGAATGAGCTCACGCTCGTCCTCGCGGTAGAGCGGGTTATAGTGGTTCTGCATAGACGAGAATGGCGTAAAGCCGTTGTCGCGCGCGCAAAGCTGCATATTATAGAACTGATAGCCGTACATAGCCGAAGCGCCCAGCGCCCGCACCTTGCCCGCCTTCACCAGGCCGTGCAGGGCCTCCATCGTCTCCTCTATCGGCGTGCCGTAGTCGAAGCGGTGAATGATGTATAAATCGAGGTAATCGGTGCCCAGCCTCTTTAAAGTACCGTCAATCTCACGGTTGATTGCCGCCTTTGAAAGGTGACCTTCGTTGAAGTATACCTTTGAGGCAAGCACTACCTTGTCGCGCGAAACATTGTTCTTTATCGCGCGG
This sequence comes from uncultured Eubacteriales bacterium, assembly GCA_900549005.1. Taxonomy (GTDB): domain Bacteria; phylum Bacillota; class Clostridia; order Christensenellales; family Borkfalkiaceae; genus Coproplasma; species Coproplasma stercorigallinarum. The sequence goes on from URMT01000001.1 coordinate 27,650, forward strand.
CCTAAATACTCTTCGCTGGTGCCCGCCGAATAGCCGTTGGCGGTATCGAAAAAGTTGATGCCCAAATCGAGCGCGTGTTTTATTATCTTTTCGCTGTCTTCGGGGTTCAGTGTCCAGGCGTGCATATTGCTGGCGGGGTCGCCGAAGCTCATACAGCCGAGGCAGAAGCGCGAAACTTCCAGGCTGCTGTTTCCGAGTTTTATATATTCCATAAAAATACTCCCTGTCTGCTTTTTTACTTACCGGGAGGGGCAGAACCATTCTGAACCGGCCGTTTTTGCGGCAGAAACATTATGTTCTTTGCCCTTTATATTTATTATACCCCGCACATATTATACCCCGCACAGGCAACAAAGTAAAATGCTTATTTTTTATCGCAGAACATTCATAAAAGGCATAGCCGGGTTTTTATGCGGACAACGACTTTTTAAAAGACGTCTGCCCGCTAAAAAACAACCAATCGGGAAAATATTTACGTTTTATTCGCCCGATAAAAATATGCACCGCCAAAAGCGGGAGCTTTTGGGGTTCATATTGAAGTGCCGTGCTTTATCTGCTGAGATAAGAGCTATTTAAGATTGATTGTAACTACGCCTTCGGCTTCCGACCAGCTGCCTCGCTGCGTTGTGTCGCTCAGAGGGCCAGACGCACCGCAATGGAACACTGCCGTGTTGTCGGTCTTCAACTCCAACGTGCAATCGATTGCAAACGGTGCGCCCGTATCGTTGGTTTGCAGCGTGAAGGAATAGGTTGAACCTTCGGTGGGTGCAGCGTTTCTGTTGGCAGTGAAGCTCAACAGAACGTGCGAACCTGCTTTGAGCTGGAAGGAATTTTCTGCGGTGTTCCAGGTGTACGTATCGAACGTAAACACGAAGTCTCCGCCGCCGCCCGGATTGCCGCCACCGCCCTGGTTGCCGCCGGAGCTGGAAGTGCCGAACACCACGCCTTCTTCATCCGATACCTGCGCATACGGCTTATCGGTAGGAACGTCGGCAGGGGCGAAGCCTGTGGATACGAAGGGGAATTCAAACTGGTTGAATATGCCGCTGGTATAGCTTGCACCGTCGCTTATGATATTTCTCGTCCCGCTGACGGCAATGTCTTTGGAAGTTGCCGCCTTTTCGCCGTATGCGTATATATGTATATCGGCCTTCAGGTCTCCGTAAGCGGCCTGAAGGCCGGAAGTTATATCCTCGTAGGAATAGGTCCAGAGCCCGTTTCAAGCCTGTTTTTCCACTCGTGCCCGCCCGAGGCGAGCACCTTGCCGCGCCCGTCGGTGAGCACGGTCTTTATGCGGGTGAAGCCAAGCTCTATCCCTACAAAACAATTCTTTAAACCTGTCACTTTGCACTCCCTTTTACAAGCATTGTACTATCTGCCGCCCGCCCGTCAAGCGGCGGCGCAATATTATATTTTCCTCCAACCAATTAGGAGCGGCTTTGCGTTACGCAAAGCCGCTCCTTAATAAGGAATAGAAAAGGAGGGAGTGAAACCGCTTAGCTATACTGCTATAATGTTAAATCATATCAGCTATTTTTTTCTGCTCTTAATAACAGACACCGTAAGCATGGCAGCGCTTGCTACAGTGAGCACTATAAATGCTATCATGCCCGAAAGTATGGCAACTTCCCACCAAGGCATCGCGGGGATGATCTGCGCATCACCGATATTCATCGCATGGCTGTTTATTACGCTGTATATTATATGCTTGGTTGCAAGCCTGCAAGCAGAAACTATGGCAGGATCATTTTCGAGACCGGCAAGCGTATCCATACCGGAGCGGGAACCATCCCACAAATCCTGACCCGCAAGCACGCCGAGACGATAGTCCATATAATTTGCCATTACCGAGCAGTCGGTAATAGCCGCGCCCTTCATGCCCCACTCGTCGCGGAGTATGTCAGTCATAAGGCCCCTGTGCGCGCCCGACCAAACAACACCTATGCGGTTGAAAGAAGTCATAACGCCAAGGCCGCCTCCCTTTACGGAGCCCTCGAATCCTTCGAGGTAGAGCTCACGTATGGCCTGTTCGTTTGACCAGGTGCTTATGCCGTAGCGGCCCTCCTCCTGGTCGTTGAGTGCAAAGTGCTTTGTGAATACATACACGCCGCGCTCCTGAATCGCTTCCACTTCTACGGCGCAAATTTCACCGGAGAGCCAGCCGTCCTCGGAATAATATTCAAAGTTACGGCCGGAATAGGGTGTGCGGTGTATATTGGCGCCGGGACCGTATATGCCGGCATATACACTATTGCTTGCAGTCTCGGCGCGCTGGAAATCTTCACCTATGCACCTGCCCATTTCAGCAACGAGCTCGCGGTTGAATGTTGCAGCCATGACATCTTCGGAAGTATACGCCATCGCGCTGCTGCCTCCGACAAGGCTGGCTGTAAGGCCCTGAGGGCCATTTTCATCGAGCGTGCCGGGAAGATTGATGCTGGGAACAGCCTGGGTAACATGGAAACCATCGCCGATGACGGCAGTCATTTCGCTGTAAGGTATCTGATTTAAAAGCTGTTCCCATACTTCACTGTCATACTCCTCTTCGCGCACGTCCATTGCCGTAAGGTCGCCCGCGGCGCCCTGGGTAGGCAACTCGGTATATTCGGACCAGTATGCCTCTTTATACCTTTCAACGAGGGCAGCCCTGCCGCTGTCGCCCGTTTCGTCGTGAGTGAGTCCGTCCGCCCACATCTGATCGGTCACTTCAAGAATTTTGACCTCGGTGGGGAATGTGCCCGTCCAGTCGCTGCGCGAAAGGTATGTTATGGTCTGGCCGTCAGCGCCGGCATACTTATTGAGATCGGCATTATCAAACCTGTTAGTAATTTCGTTGCCCGTAGCAGAAGATACGGAGTAAGTTTCATCGTCGAATGTGCCGTTGGTCCACTTGGCGCAGAGCGAAGCGTCGCCCGTGCCGTCATTGCCGACGCCGTACATCTTGTCTTCGTCGACAGAGATATCGCCGTCCTGCGCCTTCGCGCGGATAATGTTGTTTACCGCGTCGTGCGCATTTTTGCCGGCGGTGAACCAATAGTCGCCATCTTCAAGAATATAAGTCTTTGCAACGTTGGCGTCATATGAAGTGAGGTCTTCGGTATTTACCGTGATGGTATAATTTACCGTATCGCCTGCGGGAACTTCCTTTTTATCGAAGCCGCAGAGCTCAACGGCGGCCTTTTCGACGCCGTTCAGCTTATCATACTCAGTATAGGGCGAGCTGAAGTAAATCTGTACGGTGTGCTTTGCATCTATGTCGCCGGTGTTGGTCACATCGACGGAAACTTCGAACGACTTGCCGTCTGCGGCGGGCTCAACGCTGAAATCGCTGTATTCAAAGTCGGTATAGGAGATGCCGTAGCCGAAGGGAAATGCCACTTCTTCAGCATAGTTGAAATCTCCGGCATTGCCGTTGTCGAATACGTAATCTTCATACCTCGTTTCGTAATAGCGATAGCCTACATATATGCCTTCCTGGTATATCACATAATTTTTGTTGGCTTTTTTGGCGCCTGCGTCCATATTATTCTGCGCCGTCTCAAGGCCGAGCTCATCGGCATTGGAATATGCGAACGCGCCGAAGTTTACCATTGCGGGCGCGGAATGGTTGTCCTTTAAGAATGTATCCACTATGCGTCCGGAAGGAGTCCTTTCGCCGGAGAGCAGCTGTGCGACAGCGTTGATACCCGTCATGCCCACGTCGCCTATCCACATAGCGGCGTCGATATCATAGTCGTCAAGGAAATCAAGCTGAAGCGAATTCGCAGAGTTGAGCAAAAGCACGATCTTTTTAAATGTGCCGTTTTTCTTATACTGCTGGATATGATCGAGCATATCCTTCTCTTCCGCAGAAAGACGCAGATAATCGCCGTCGGTGCTGTCGAAATTTGTCACATTGTTGTTGGTAAAGCAAGCTTCATCATCGGGGAGATCTGCGCCCTCGCCGCCGGAGCGTGCAAGCACCACAAGCGCCACATCGCCGTACTCGGCAAACGAGCTCGTCACGCCCTTCTCTTCATACAGGCTCCAGGGCACCTCGTTTATACGGTACTGGCCCTGATGTCCGCCCGTAGTGGCGGCATTTTCACGCTGATAGCCCGACGTCACATAAAACGTCCACAGGTCCTGGTTTATACAGCCTTCACCAAAGGCAGCAGTGAGCGCCGAATGGAGCGTGGCCGCCATTGAGGCATCCATGCTGCCCGAGCCTGTGCCTCCATACAAAAGATTAACCGACGACTGCGAAAAACAGGAAAATTTAGTGTCCTGCGCAAGAGGAAGCGTGCCATCTTTGTTGAAGAGCAGCGTGGCCCCTTCCCCTTCTAGGTCCTCACACAGCTCGCGCTCGTGCTGAGCAAGCGCCTCATCGGTATATGCAAGCGGCTCGTAAAGTATCTGAGCGTCGGGATCGGGGATCACCTTATAGTCATCAGTCTGAAGCGCCGCATTTATGGATACCCTGAAATAGTCGGTGATGACGTAAGCGGCTATGAGTATTGCCATAAACACCGCAAACACCGCAGTGAGCGCTATCCACAATTTTTTAGAAAACAATCTTTTCATATATGCTCCTTATGCTCAGTTGCGCGGCGGCGCAAAATGCGTTGCCGCGCAGCTTAAGCCATAAACTATTACAACAGGAACTATGCCTCTTCCACAACGGCAGTCATTGAATGATCTTCATCGTTAAGCTGCCAGCTGTGAGCGAGGTTATCCCATACCATTTTGGAATTTTTGTCAACGACATCGCAGGTAAGAGTTATCACACCGTCCTCAAGCACATAAGTGCAGTCAAACGAAGGGGCGTATCCCTGCATGACCGTTGCCACAAGGGTGGCCTTTGTATCGTCCACAATGGTGAGCGTTATCGCCATAGGCATCTGGCCGCCATAGGTGCCGTTGTACACGTTCTCCTGAACTACAGCGCTAAACTCAGGGATAACAGAATATTTTGCCGTGAACGTAAAATTGATTTTATAATCGCCGTAAATCGCATATTCATAATCGAACGTTGCCGTATCGGCGGCGGTGTCTACCGTCACGGTTATGGGAGTACCTGCAACGGTGACCGTCATGTTGCCGGCCTTATCGTTTGCCCATGTACCCGAAGCTGCCTGTGAGTAGCCGCTGTATATTAGCACAGTTCCGTCTTCCTGCAGATATACGGTGCCGCCGTTTTCTTCGTCTGTAAAGATTGCGACAGACTCGGGAGCGACAAATTCTTTGGCATTCTTTTCTATGAACTCATCGGCGTCGGCATACAGCGTTGTGCCACCGGAGAATGATACCTGCCTGAAGAATCCGGCACCAGATACGACTTCCATTCTGAGCGAGCATGTATAAGTCCCGTTGCTGTTATATGCAGTAGCGCTCGAAGATTGGGTCTTTATTCCCGCTTCGTTGAGAACATATATCTCTATGGAGAGCGCCTCCACACCGTCGCGCGTGGTTTCCTCCCATTCGCCCTGCATATAGTTTTGTATATAGTCATCGTTTTCAGCAGCAGGAGAAGTGTTATAATTGCCGAAATTGTAGCGGTCCATAACTATAGAGCCATCAGACATCAGCTTGAGCCAGAATGCGCCCTTTGCAAAGCTGAAGGAGTCGAGGTCCTCGCCGTCCATTACGCCGCTCAACTGATACGATATGGTAACGGGACCGTCGTCTTTACCTTCGTCATCATTGCCGCCGTCATTTGAGCATGCACCCAACGCAAGCGAAGCAACTGCCAGAATTCCGATGACAACACCTAAAAAAAACTTTTTAAATTTCATTTTTATATTACCTCTTGTTTATATTACCTCTTGCGGCACAGCCGCCATATTTCGGGCTGCGCGGCAAAGCGCGCAGCCCGATTTTCATTCCGCGCCGTTACCGGCGCATATTATTCCGCACCGTTGCCGGCGCCTTTATCGTTTACTGCCCTCTCCTTCATAAAGCAGGAGATAATTCCCGCAACGGCCGCAACGAAGAACGTCACCGAGAATATTATGCCGAGAGTTGCATTGCCGCCAATGAAATTTACGCCGTTCCACACATCGGAAATGGAGGGCAGCGCCGCATTTACCGTGAGAGCAAAACCCGCTATATACAAGCCCGCGCATATAAGCGGCACAAATCTGAAATTGCTGAACACGACAAGGAGTTCAACGAGAGCGCCCGCAATCATCAGGGCAAACCCTGCGGCAGAAAATGTTCTGTCAGAAACATCGGTGGCGATGTACAATATCGCGCCGATTAAGGCTATCACCGCCGCGGCCAGCCCGATATAAAAACCTATCGTTCTGTTTTTGAATGCTGACTTTACAGAAAACATCACTCCTTACCTCCTCTCTTCATTTTAAGCACGCAGCCTGCCGCAAACGCCACAACGGAAACGCCCGCAAATATGCCGAATATAACGTTTATTGCCGTGAGGGCCGTCTGCCACCAGGGAACGAAATCAGGCACCTCAACGCCGACCTGTATGCCGTTTACAAGATTGGAACGCGAATAGGCGTAATAGTAGTGCCTGTTTACTTCCTTCATCTTGGTAAGAATATATCCGTCCTGCCTTGCAAGCTGTATAAGCTGCTGCCTTCTGTCGGTATCGTTATTGAACATATCGGTGCCGTAAGCAACGCACTCGGCAGTGTGAACGTAGTCCGCGGCGTCCTTTGACGAGTCGGTAAGATTTACGCCCTTGAAGCCCCATTCGCCACGGAGCACGTCTGTAAGCGCAGCTTCGCTGGCGGCGCCTGCCGTAGCTCCTATGCGGTTGAAGCAGGTCATTGTAGCGAGAGCCCCGCCCACATCGTCGCGGAGAGCGCCTTCGAAGCACCTTAAAGAACCTTCGCGGAATCCCTGTTCGTTTGCAAAAGTTGCAACGCCGTGACGGTTGGTCTCCTGGTCGTTACCCGCAAAGTGTTTGATAGCCGAAAGAAGTCCGCCTTCCTGCATCGTCTTAACCTGGGCAGCTCCGCAGAGATAAGACATATTGGCATCTTCGGAATAATATTCTGAATTCCTGCCCGAATATGCCGTTCTGTGCCAGTCTGCGCCCGGGCCGAATATCATCGAATATCCTGCATACAAAGCGTCCTCGGCAAACAGTTCGCCGCGCTCGGCAAGCAAATCGAGATTCCACGTGCTTGCCATAATAACCTGGTCGACATACAGCGTTATTCCCTCGCCGTTGCCGTTAGAATAAGATGAACCCAGACCCTTCGGGCCGTCGGTATTTGCGTTTGCAGGTTTATTTACCGAACTTATCTTATCGTTGCCCATACGTTCGCCCATTATATTGGCGAGTTCGGATACGGAGAGCTGGTCGATAAACTCATTCCACGCCTCTTCGTCGTCGTAGGCAACGTCCTTCATCTCCACAAACTCAACCCCTGCATCCTTTGCTACGGTTATTGAGCTGACTTCGGGAGCATCGGAAGGTTTGGTATAAGTTTTACCCGCAAGCAGGGTTTTAAGTTCGTCACTTGCGGTAAGGCCGGTATAGGCCTTGGGATAAGTATTCCAATCGCTGCGGGTAAGGTAAGTAACCGTGCCTTCGGCAAAATAGTTGTAGTCGATTTCGTCAAAGACGTTGGCAACCACCTCGCCCGTGGCTTCGGAGCGGGCATACGTAGTATTGTCGTATTCGGCAAGATTTTCTTTAACCGCCTTATCTGCATCGCCTGCAACCACGTTGCCCTTTTCGTCGGTTAGTTTGCCGTCGACGGTTGCACCGTATTCAAGAGCCATAACGTTGTTGAGTGCGTCGTGGGCATTATCGCCGATTGCAAAGTAATAGTCGCCCTCGTCAAACACATAGCAGCCCTTCCTTGAAGAATCGGCGCCGTTGGTTGCGTTCTCATCGTAAGTGGCGAACAGATAGTCGTCAGCACGCACCTCTATTTCATAGGGTTTGCCCACTTCCAGTTCGGGGGTCTTGGCAAAGCCTATCATCTGAATGGCAGACTTCTGAGCCTGGCCGTCTTCATAGGGCAGGCTTGCATACAGCTGAACCACGCTCTTTGCCTTGCCCGAATAGTTGGAGCCGTTTTCGGGGCCGTTATTGGTGACGGTGACTTTGGCAACGACTTCGTGATTTTCCTTATCCCATTCGATTGAGGTCACTTCCTGCGTGAACTGCGAATAGGAAAGGCCGTAGCCGAAAGTATACGCCATTTCGTCCGCATAATTCCAGCTGTTGCCGCTGCTTTCATATACGCCCGCGCTGCCTGCCGCATTGTTTATGCCGAGCACCTGGTCGTGGTAGCGCGTTTCGTAGTATTTATATCCCACATAGATATTTTCGGCATACACAACGTACTTGTTTTCGTACTGCGTGTTGTGATTGCTGAATGTGAAGTCGCCGAAGTTGCGCATTGCGGGCGCAGACATTGAATCGGCGGCGTATGTATCTACGAGGTGACCCGAGGGGTCTGCCTTGCCCGTAAGAATATTTGCAACGCCTATAAAGCCCACGTCGCCGGCGGCGCCGAAGGTAAGGCAGGCGTCAACGCCGTACTGAGGGTCTTCTATCCACTGCAAATCCATAGGGAACGGGCTGTTGACAAGCACGATTATCTTGCCGAACTTGCCCGAATCATTTATCATTTTTACGAGGTCGGCCTCTTCCTTATGGAAGGAAAGCAGGGGAACGCCGTCGGCGTCGGCCTGATAATCGAGGTCAACGCCCTCGCCGCCGAAGCGCGTAAAGAGCACTATCGCCGCGTCGTTATAATCTTTTGCATACGAATTTTTGAGGTCGGCAGTATAAAAATCCTGCCCCACTTCGCCTATATCCGACTGCCCGGGAGTAGCGGAAGATACCCTGTTCACGTCGCTGTTCAGATAGGCGTTGTACATAGTCATATTTATATCGAAGCCGGCCGATTTGAAGGCGTCTAAAAGGCCGCCGCCGCGCGATGCCTTGAACGTAGAACCGCCGCCGTTAGTTGCATAGATGGGCGCCTTTACCGAATTGCCGAACAGAGTTACGCTGAGCTCGTCCGAAGCAAGCGGAAGGGCGTTATCTTCGTTGCGCACCAAAACGGCGCCCTCTTCCATAGCGCGGATATTGAAATCGTTTTCCGCCTCTATCAGCTTTTGGCTGTTTTCGGCGTTGAGTTCGCCGAACTTGCTTTCATAAACGATTTCGCCGCCCATATTCGTCGAAGGCGGGGTTATGCCGAGACGGTCGTTGACGAAACCTTCGTACCTGTAACCGAGGTTGGTGAGCACGATGAATACCGCCAGCAACAGCCCGAATACCGCCGCCAGGCCGCGCCACAAGTTTATTTTGCCCGTGACGGCCTTCAATATACTTAAAAATTTGTTCATTTATCTCTCCTTACCGGGTTAATTTGCCGCCGCTATGCAGCGCTTTAAATAACATTACCAGCTAACCTGAGTAAACTTGCCGTCGTTGAGCGTAACCATTATTTCGATGCCCTCTGCATCAAACCCTTCGGTTTTGCCTTCAAGAACCATATCCGCGGTGACAGTGCCGTCCTCATTTACAGAGACGCCGAGGCCGCCCTGGGGCTGTGCGGCAAGATTGACGGCGGATTCGGTCATCTCTTCCGTCCAATTAGCCGTATCGAGAGTGGGATAGCCTGACGAAGCGAACACTACGCGCTCGGGCACGTTTATGGTGATGAACGTAAGGGTTTCGTCGGAAGGGTCGCTCTCCTGGGTGAAAGTGCCGTAATACTTGATGACTTTCTGGCCGCGGTCGTTGGCGGTTGCTTCATTGGTGGGAACGCCCTGCCCGAAATTTACGTTCGAGAACATTATCTCGTTCATAGTAAGGCAATAGGTGCCGTCGCTGTAAGTTTCAAGCGTCTGTGCCTTATAAGTGGCGTAGTAATAGTTGTAAGTCATCTCGGGGGGCATACCCGTCGCAAAGTTCTGATATTCGTATGTATTGTTAGAAAGATACTCGCCCGTAAGGGTAGCGCCGCCGCCCGAGCAGGCCGCAAGGCTTACAGTTGCAATTACCGCCGCCGCGGCGCAGGCCGCAGCCACAACAAGTTTTTTGAGTTTCATAATTTTTTTCCTCCTTGAATTTTGTAAATAAAATACAAAAGTTTTTTGTTACGCACATTATAAATTGCGCAATTTGCAAAATCAATACAGTATACCCGAATAGCGCCGTAGCATACGCGAATAGCGTTGTTCCGTTAAAAACAGGTCGCCTGTCGGCAGTTTAATACGCATTTACCCTACATTCCTTAAATGCAGGGAGGGCTGCCGTAAGACAGCCCTCCCTCCGCGGATAAAAGAGCAATATATTAAGGGGTAACCGTAATAGTGTAACTTCCTTTGGCGAGCGCCACAACGTTGAAGTCGCCGTCTTTTGTAACTGTGGCAGAACCTGCGGCAACCGTACCCCAAGAAGCGGGGATATACAGGCTGCCATCCGCATCTATCGCCTCCACGATTATCGTGACAGTACCGCCTTCCGCCCTCTTTATACTGTAAGAAAGAGTTCCCTTGTGCGTAACCACGCTCATCGAAAGCGAAGAGAATACGTCGGTGAGGCGGATGGAATAACTTCCGTAGCCCGCAGATTCGGGCGAAATGCCGCCGAAGTATTTTGAAAGCACGGTGAGCGAGCCGCCCGTCCAGCCGTGGTTTATGGTGCCCGCATCCTTTTCCCACAGCTCCCACAACGTGGAATCTTTGTCGTCTATCATAGGCTGATAGCGCGTGAGCATTCGGGTGAGGCAGGCTTCGTATTCGCCCATCAGGCAGAGCGCCTCTTCGACGAATTTCTCCATATAGGGGCTTGCCCCGTAAGTTGTGGTGAGCACGTTCAGAATTTCGTCGTACATGTCCTCTTCGGCAAGGCCGCTCACCACCGCCATTGCGTTTGCCCTGTCGTCGTATGCGGTGCCTGAGCTGTATCCTCCCTGCTTTTTAAACTTTGCAAACCCCGCCGCAACCTTCTGAATTCTTTCGGTGAAGAAGGCTTCGTCAGAGGATATTCCCAGCGCTTTTGCAAGTTTCTGCGTTGAAGAAAGCGCATAGTAATACCAGCAGTTTTGCAAAACTTCGGCGTCTGCGCCGTCGCCCCAGTCAACCCACATAAACGTTCCGTCGCGGTAAACTATACTGCCGTCGTCGTTGAGTTCCCACAGTTTGAGGTAATTTACTGCCACGGGATAGAACAGCCTTACCGTCGCTTCATCGCCGGTATACAGCAGATATTCGTATACCGAAACGAGGAAATTGAGCGTTTGAACGGGATTTTCGTTGGTGGCAAGACTGGGCGAACGCAAAGGTATGCAGTTATCGGTCTTGGTCCAGCCGATTATATTGAGAATGGTCTTTTTTGTCATCGCCCACGAATTTTCGTCGAGCGAATAGAACGTTTCGCCTATCTGGTTGGCGGCGTCGCCGATATACGGAGAACGCTCCCTTTCGGGGCAGTCCATATAAGTATCGCGCATACAGATAAGCAGGGTGTTCACTGCTTTCTCCCACAGCGTGTTCACGTCCTCGTTTTCTGTGACGAACGAACCCGAACGCTCGCTGTCGTATCCGCTGCGACGGTAGCCTATTTTTGTGAACGTTATGCCTGCGGGGGCTTCGATTATGAGCTGCGAGCCGCTGCGCCAGGGCAGACTTTCGTAAGTCTGCGCGCCCCCGGCTGTTACGTAGTCGTCGCGGAAGGAATCTATGCCCTGGCTGGTGAGCGTGTTGGTATAATACGTGAACCTTAACCCGCTGCTTTCGGCTGTCAGTTCGAAGTAAGGACTGAACTGCATATTTTCGGGCAGGTCTATCGTAATTATGGTATCCTGCGTGAGCTTCTGCCCGATATATTCGCTTTCGAGAAAGGTATACTCTTCGTCAAACTTCATAAGAGGAATGACCGAGAGATACGTATCGTTGAAGGGCTGAGCGCCTGCCTCCGCCACTACCGTAGCATTCTCCCACGAAGAATCGTCGAAATCGGAAGCCGTGTAATCGCCCACGCTTTCGCGCGCGTCGTAATATACGTTCCATTCCGCAAGCATAGAAGACTGCGAATAGTTCGGCCAGTCGGCGCCGAGCAATCCCTTGTTGCGGTATGCGCGTAGTCTGTTTGCCTTGAAAGACGAATCGGAAACGATTGTCTGGTCGCCCGCCTGCATTTCAAAAAGCAGTCCCGCTTTGCCCGGGTCAACGCTTGAATTGCCGCCGCGGCCGTTGTACGATACCAGAATTACCAGAGTATTTTCGCCCTGCTTTAAGTAATCTGTAAGGTCGACCTGTTCATAAAACCCGTCGTACGGGGTGGCGCCGCGCTTGCTGGCTCCGTCGAAAACCGCCAGTTCTTCGTTCATCCACAGGTAGTATTTGCTCTCCGCCGCGATGTTGGCGACGGCCTCTTCGGGAACTTTTTCAAGGCTGAACGTTTTGCGGAACGCAACGTAAGAGTTTGCCGAAGTAGTGCTTGCCCATATCCACTTCGCTCCGTTCCAGTCTGTCTTTTTATACTCTTCAAGCGAGGTATAATAGGCGAGGTCGCTTCTGTCTACGGGCTGTTCCTCCGTCGGGTCTTCCTCTACGGGAGGTTTTTCGTCGGGAGGCGGCACCTCCGTGTCCTCGTCGCAGGCAGCAAGTATGCCCAGCCCCATAACGCCGCACAGAGCAAGCGCCGCTATTTTTAAAAATATTTTCTTCATAATGCATCCGCCTCGCAGTTAATTACTTTATAAGGGCAGATATATCGGCGCAGGAAAAGTTTACCGTTGCAAATGTTTCTTTATATTCCAGGGTGGCGCTTGTGCCGGTTATTACAGCGGTATAAACCTTTGCGGAATTTTTGGAATCGGTAAATTTAAGAGTGCCGCCTTCATAAGTCCAGTTGAATATGGGTTTAAGCGCACCGCCGAATGCCGAAACCTGCGCCGTGCCGTCGGAATATACGGTGAGTGTATCGCCGCCCGTGCTGGTAAATACCGCAAGCGTTTCAGGCGTTGCGGGGGCAGACGTTATGGCAGATATATCGTCGCAGGTGAAGGTTTCGCTCAGAGGATTGCCTTGGAGCGTGTCGGAGTAAGTTACCGTGGCCTTGGCGCCATCTATGGTTGCCGTATACGTCTTTGAAGCGTTTTCAGCATCGGTTATGACGAGTTTACCGCCGCTGTAAGTCCAGGTCACGTCGATGTTGAAATAGCCCATAGGGCTCATCGTGCCCGTGCCGTCTTTAAGAAGGGATATCGTGCCGTTTTTGTCGCCCGAGAAAGCGGCGACCACTTCGGGAGTTTCGGGTGCGGGAGGCTCTATATCTTCGAGGGCGGATATATCGGCACACTCCATAGTATAAGAAATGATATTGCCCATTGCGTTGCGGTCATATTTTATGGTCGCCTTGGTGCCGTCGATTGTTGCCTCGATTTGCGAAGTGGCGCCCGTCTTTACTACAAGTTTGCCGCCATCGTAAGTCCACGACCACGTCTGGCTGATAACATACTTTGCCTGGTTGGTGGCGGGGTCTGTGCTTCCCACATAGAACAGCGCCGTGCCGTCATCCTGCAAATACAGCCTGCCGGGGTTTTTGTCTGCCGCGGTAGCGAACATAACTACGTATTCGGGCTCTTCAAACACATAGAGGTTGCCCTGTATGAAGGCGTCGAAATCTTTATATTTTACCGTCTTGCTGCCCGTTACCTGCTGCTGACGGCCCGAGAAGATGGGGCAGTCGAGCGTAAAGGTTATGGTCCCTTCCGACGTGGGATAGAGCTCGTATTCGAACCTGCTTGTGGCAAAACCGCCGCCCATAATATTTTCTGCGTCTTCGTCGTAGCGCACGCTGAGCTTTATGCAGTCGAGGCCTTCGGAATTCTTGGTTTCTTCCCAGGAACCAGTCCACCACTTTTCAGAAAATCCGCTGTTTTCGGCATAGTCGGAGCTATCCATACTGAGGATATTGTATCCGCTGCCCGCAACGGTGCCGTCATCGAGCAGGTTGAGCAATATATAATAGTCAAAGCCGTAGCCCGTAAGCGTTTCGTCGGTGTAATGGCCGGTAAACTGCCATTCGATTTCCGCCGTTTCGGTCACAGGCGGCTTATTCTCCTCTTGCTCGGTGTCGTCGTTGCAGGCGGCAAGCCCGAGCGCCATTGTGGCGGCGGCAGCTACGGCAAGCCCGCCGATAAGCCATTTTTTCATCCTTTTCATTACTTTTCCTCCTTTGATATGGAAATTTTTGTAAGTAAATAACATTATATTGAAGAAATTTTCAAAATCAATAGCGTATACGCGAGTAGCCTTCAATCGTGCGCGAATAGCAAAAGGGACCTCCGCAAACCGGAAGTCCCCGCAAATATAACCATATTAAATTTTATCGACTATACTGCCGCAACAGGAACAGACGGTCTGCGCAGTATGGCGGCGTTGAGTGTATATATATCACCGTCCGCCGAAATATCCAGTCCTCCGCCATATTTTTCCACTATGCGCCTGATACTGAGTATGCCGTAACCGTGCTGACTGGTATCGCTTTTGGAAGTTGCGGGCGTTCCGTTTACGAATTTTATTTTGCCCGCAAAATAGTTCTGTTCGTGTACGACAAGCATATTACCAACCGTCTTTACGCTCAGGGTAACGGCACGGCGCTCCGGCGGAACCTTTACAACCGCCTCTACGGCATTATCCAGAATATTGCCGAACAGCGAATATATGTCGGCTTCCGACATAAACCCGATATCGTTTCCGTCTGCCATTATGGTAAGTTTTATATCATTCTTCTCGCAGTAAAGGCTCTTTTCTGTGAGTATAAGGTCAAGTGCATCGTTGCCCGTCTTCACTATGGCGTCATATATGGATATCTGACCTTCAAGGTTTTTCAGTTCCTCTTCCGAAAGCAGATTGCGTTGCCCGAGCGCGGAACTTATCATCTTTTTGAGGTCGTGGCACTTTATGTTTACGGCCTCTATGGTATCGCGCTGTATTTCGTACTGTTCCCTGCGCTTTCTGTCGAGCTGCTCTATCATATCAAGTTCATAACGGTACTGCCCCGCTTCGAACAGATTGAGCGCCGAACACAGGCTTATCAGGCAACATATAACGGCAAACAGCTTGATTATAATCATAGCGTCCGGCGACGTTTCGGCAACGGGCACATATATTCCGAGAATTACCGTAATAAGTAAAACAAGGAGCACGGGAAGAAGAACCTTTTTTGAATTGAGCTTTATGCGATTGTTCCTGCACAAAGCCCATCCCGCTATAAAGGCCGCAGCAAATACTACCAGATAGACAAGTACGGTGAGTACAAAATATTCAATATCGTAGTCGAAATAAATATTTTCTATCCCGAGCATCAGGCCGAAAATAACGCACAACGAGTTTGCGATATGTTCCAGACTCCATCCCGCAGCGTTATATAACACCGCCTCCCAAAAACTGCACTTAAAGCAAAAGCAAAGAAGGGCTATCACTTCAAAAAAGAAAAACACGTCGCACAGCACATACATAAAGCTGCTAAGTGAACTGCCCATTCCCAAAGAGCGCACAGACTGCCACAAAAAACCTGACAGCGCCGACATAGCACAAAAACAGAAAATAAACCGCAAAACAAAAAACCTGCGCCTGGGCGCATACATAGAAAACGCAAGCGCTCCTATTATAAGGCTCGGCAAAAATTTGAAGCTGAAAAAGCCGTTGATAAAATCCTGCATTTCACCCTCTGCTCCCCCAGAACTTTGCAAGGGCGTCCATAAATTCTTTGCGGCGGTAGCGGCTTATTATGAGCATATCGTCGCCGACGCGGACGGCATTTTCACTTATCTCCGCAACATACCGCATATTGACAAGATAACACCTGTTGCACAATATGAAAGATTCGGCAGACAACTGTTCTGCGGCGCTTTTGAGCGAGCCAAGGAGTTTGAAATCGCCCTTAACCGTATGATATACAAGGTAATGGCTTAAAGTTTCGACATATTTTATATCGTTTTCGTCGATGTATCTGGTGCCGGCACCCGTCTTCAATACAACAAGTTTTTTTCTGTTCGCGTCAACATAGCCGAGCGCACGCTTGATTTTTAAGGCAAAGCTGTAATAATCTAACGGCTTCACGATAAAATCGAGCGCGCTGACTTCATACCCCTTTATAGCATATTTTGCCATATGGGTAACAAAAATTATAGCCGTGCCCTCGTCCGTCATACGGATGCGCTTGGCCGCAGCCATACCGTTGAGCTCCTTCATATCTATATCGAGAAAGACTATGTCGTATTTCGGAGAATAATCCAACATCAATTCGCTGCCGTCGTGAAATTCGGCAAGGCAATAATCTTCCCCGCTTTCTTTAAAATAGCACTCCAACATCTCTTTGAGCGCACGGATATCATTGCTATCGTCGTCTACTATTGCAATAGAATACATTACCCCCCCCTGTCACTTATCCACACAATAAGCAACGTTTATTACAATATTAAATGTGTAAAACACAATCAAAAAGACTGCATTTACGCAAACAGAACCTGCTGCAACGGCAACACGGGCCATTCTTTCCGTACAATGCATTAAAAGACGCATTTGCCCACAGACTGATTATTAGAAGTACCATAAAAAAAGCGCCCTATTAAGGGCGCCCGCAAAGAAATACCCTTAATATTGTTTGCTCTACAATCCGCGCTGAAAGGGGAAAAAGGGTACACCAATGCCGTTGTATCCATAAAAGCGCTTATAATAATTGCAGAGCAATTAAATTATATCACGCAATTGCGAAAAAATCAATATTAAATTCAAATATATGTTTCGTGCTCATAAAAAGCATATTAAAATTTTAAACATACAAGTTGCCAAATATTCCGTTGCATTATTACATAGCAACAGTCGCGGGAGGTTTTGCAAACCCTCCCGCGGCTGTTGTTACTTTCCGTATATTACAATTATACCAGAGAATAGATTACAAATTCCCTTTCCAAGGGAGTTAACTTATCGTGTTGCCACGGAGCAGGCAAATCTTTGCCGCTTGCCCTTTTCTGTATAAAAGATTTATCGTGGCAAACAACAGCAAACGCAAAAATGGCAAGGTAGAGCTGAAAAAGATACCTATAACGCCGATGCTCACTCCGTATGTAAAAGAGGTCGACAAGCTTTCCTTCTATCGTTTGGAGCAGATAAGGCATAAGTTTAACGGTATTTTGCCAAACCATAAGCTCTATGACCTTCGTACAACTTTCTATACCCGTTGTATGGAGTGCGGAGTAGCCGAAGCCGCGATTAAGAAATACGTCGGGCATACACTCGGAGGACTCGCCGATACCTATGCCGATTTAGGGGACGACTTCTTAAAACGCGAGGGGCAGAAACTGTGCTACTGATGTGCCATAGTATGCACCAAATTATGTGCCAAAACGTGTACCAAAATGAAAAATAAGGCTTAAAATTCGATAAAACTTACGCTTGCCTGATTATCGCTGAAATGCGGTAAAAATCACAATTTAATAGACTGAAATCAACAATAAAACTTGGCTGAAATTCAAGTTTTTTAACATTCACGGAGTTTTAAGAAAATGGTCAAAACAAAAGAAAAATGACCGTTTTTGGCTTGAAAACGGTCATTTTTGATTGAAATCCGGCAACTTGCTTCTCGCTTGCCGTAAGGAATATTCAGCAAGCTCGGGCACCGCCAACCACTATATTTTGTGGTTGACTCACCTCGCAGGGAAAAATAGCGGGTATCCGCTATTTTGAGAAATCCCTGCTCGCCCTCCCCTGTCGGACCTTGGATGGTCAAGTACTTTCGCCGTAGACGAGCTTAACTTCTGTGTTCTGCCGCTTTCCGCAAGCGGAACACCTTCGGCAGGGCAGCGCTCTGCTCGCGCGGAATGGGAACAGGTGGGACCTCGTCGCCATTATCACCGGAATGGCTCCCTACTAGCAACCTCAATAGAGTAAAAACGTGCACACGCATAAACCACTGTGGTACCACATTTTTTTGAACTTAATGGTAGCAAATTTAAACATAGCATTTCCATATTACTTAATTATAAACAGTTTATTACCGTTTATTTACACACGGCGACATTAAAAACCGTACCGCAAAATTTATGCGGTACGGCCTTTACCATTAAGATATTTTAAATGCCTGTTGCAACAGAGGAAGCCCCCACGCAAAGAATATTACAATTACCGCTATTAAGAATGCTGCAAGTAATGCGTAATAAACTATATTGAGAACTAACCTCTTCTTTTTCATTGAGGGGGTTATTTCTGCACGATTAGCAAAGCGAATATTATATACGTTCAGCAATATGCCGCATACAATATAAGCCAGAATTACAACATCGATAGCTATAAGCGCCAGGACATATACGGGAATGCCTTCGCTGTAATTATCGCCGATGCCTGCAACCAGCCTGCTGTTTGCACAGAAATAGAGCGAGCGGTGAAGGCTGTCGCGCAACATACTTTGGACGCCGTTTGAAGAAGTTTCGGGAAGAGGATTTTCCATACCGGTGAGTTGCAGATTGCACCCTCCGGCGAGGCAGGCCTCGGACTCGGAAGCATTTATAATATTATAGTCCGTTATAACGAAGCCTTCATATCCCCATTCTCCGCGCAATACGTTTATATTAAGAGCATAACTTGAACGGCAGCGCATACTTCCTATTCGCGCCATACTTGACATTACACCCATAGCGCCGCCTTCGGTCAGCGCATCTTCAAACGGACGCAGATAAATTTCCCTTATAGCCTGTTCACGGCAATAGGTGGCGACGCCGCCGTTCGCATCGCGGTTGGTCTCCTGGTCGTTTAACGCCATATGCTTGGGTACGGCGTTAAGCCCTTTACTTGCCGCGCCCTTTATCATTGCAACGGACATAGTCCCGCTCATAAAGGAATCTTCCGAGAAATACTCATAGTTCCTGCCCGAGAAGGGCGTGCGATGGATATTGGTTGCAGGCGCATACCAACCGGTATAGTTATCCAGAATTGCAAGGTCGCCGTTGATTTCGCCATATTCGTATACCAAATCCACATTATACGTTGCAGCAAGCAGAATTTCGGCGGGTCCGACGACGTTATGCACACCCTCCGGGCCGTCATAAACATACGCCGTGGGCTTGTTTATGGAGGAAATTGCCGCCGTGCCGTAAGCAGAAGACTTGTATATGTCGTGCATCGTTTCAACCGAAAGACTGTTGAGAAGCTCGTCCCATTGCTCATCGTCGAAATCAAGCCCTGCCATATCAGACAATTTAAGGTCAGAGGCGACGCCTGTGGTTATGGCATCATAAGAATCCTCCTTTGAATTGGGATTACCCGAAGCCTCCCATCCCGTCGCTTTGAGAGCGTCTATGATTGTCTGAGAAGCCTGCGCCGTCTTTGCCTCACCGGCAGCGTTGGTGGTGTTGGAAACGCCTGATTTTACGCCGGTAGCATATTCCAGCCCGTTATTTTCCATTACAGACCAGTTGTTCCTTGAAAGATATACGGCATCTTCAAGCGCAGCGCCCGTAAACTGATTTTCAATTTTACCGCCGCCTTCGCCAGTAGCATACACTTCGTCATCGGTTTCAGAAACCTTATGCCCGTAGACAAAAGATGAGTTCCCGTTTTCCGTCATACCGTCATCGACAGTCTTCCCTTTTTCGGCGAGAATATTATTGACTGCCTCGTGCGCGTCTGACGCAGCAGTGAAATAATACTGCCCTGCTTCGAGAATGTAAGTTCCCGCGCCGAATTCATCATAAGCGCGCATTTCTTGTCCGTCCACCTTAATTTCAACGGTCTGTTCTTCGCCCTTTGCAAGTTCGTCGGTCTTGGCAAAGCCAACGAGCTGAACGGCTGCCTTTTCGACCTTATTTTCTATATCGTAAGCCGTATAAGGCGACTGCATATAGAGCTGAACGACTTCCTTGCCGGCGACATCGCCGGTGTTTTTGACGGTTACGTTAAATGTAAATTCGTCGTCAGCCTCGTCATAACTGCCGGTAAAGCCGCTCCAATCAAAGTCGGTATAAGAAAGACCGTATCCGAAGGGATAAGCCACAACGCTTTCGTAATCATAGTTGCCCGCGTTGCCCTGCTTTAAAACGGCGTCCTCATACCTCGTTTCATAATACTTATAGCCAACGTATATTCCTTCCGAATAGTTGATATAGGAATAATATCCGTTGCCGTTGGTTGAGGCGTCTATCATATTGCCATTTGAATCAACAAAGCGATAGTCGCCGAAGTTCTGCATTGCGGGCGCAGAGAAGTTATCATATACATATGTATCTACGAGCTTGCCCGAAAAGTTTGCGTCGCCTGCAATAAGTTTGCAAAGAGCGTTTATACCGCCCGTGCCCGTACCCGTACCGGGCGCCCAGATTACCGCGTCCACATTATAATCATTGAGAAAATCCATCTGCATAGGATTTGCCGAGTGCAGAAGAACTATCACCTTTTTGAAACCCGCATCATTTACGGCTTGAAGCATATCCTTTTCGTTCTTGGAAAGTTCAAGGTAATGCTCGTCGGCCGAGCCTCCGAACCTGTCCATATTTCTGGGCAAATCGGCGCCTTCGCCGCTGCTGCGGGAAAGAACTACTATTGCGGCGTCGTTGTAGTTTGCGTAGCTGTTTTTTACCTCAGCGGTATACTCGCTCTGCGGCACCTCATCTATCTTCCACGACCCCGCGGAGGAGCCGTCGCCTTTATTGTCGCCTATGCCCCAATCGGTATGACTTGAACGGTTATAGAACGCGCGCAACGTTCCGTTTACTTTAAAGCCGTAATCTTCAAGAGCGTTGGCAAAAACCGCGTCCTTTGCAGTCTTTATTTTATCGAGAGTCATCCAGAGCGTGGAACTCATCCCAAACACACTTACAGCCTCGCTCTCTTTATTCAAAGGCAGAGCGCCGTCGTTTTTGAGAAGCACCGCGCCTTCTTTTACAACGCTTTCATTCATATTTGTGGTGAAAGCATTAAGGGCTTCGTCCATACTGTCATAATCGGTATGCCCCACAGCTACCGTTTCGCCTACTTTGCCGAACTGTGTGACAAGTACGTTGTTATATGCCGCAGCAATGCAGTTTAGCACAATAAGCACTGCCAAAGCTATGGCACAGGCAGCAGATACAATACCCAGTCGTATTTTTTGCCGTTTATTCATAATAGCACCTGTCCGAAGAAATTATTCGGCGCTTTCAAGCGCGCTTATATCGCTGCAAGTAAACGTAAGACTGTTACCGCCAAGGAAAGAAGCTGTATATACTATGGTCGTGACGCCGTCGGCGGTAGTCGAAGTGATTTTTTCGGAAGGGTTATCCACGCTTGTCATAGTTATAACGCCATCGGCAACAGTCCAAGTATAATCAAAACTCATTGCGCCGTTATAAGCCGAAAGCAACGCCGTTCCGTCCGCATAAAATTCTATGGAGTTGCCCGCGCCGCCTTCAAACGTGACGATCGCAACCTTTTCCGCGACGCCTTCAAGAGCGCTTATATCGTTGCACGTAAAGGTAAGGTTTACCTGATTGCCGCCGAGCGAAGCTGCGTAAACTATCGTCGTTACTCCGTCCGCCGTTGTCGACTTGATGACTTCGGAAGAGTTATCCACGCTTGTCATAGTTATAACGCCGTCGGAAAGAGCCCAGGTGTATTCAAAATTTACAGCTCCGCCGTAGGCCATTATTCTAGCTTTCTTGTCCGCATAAAATTCTATGGAATTGCCCTCGCCGCCGGTAAAAGTAAGTATAGCTTCCTTTTCAGGTTCTTCTGGCGTATCGGTGTCGCTGGCTCCGGCATTCTCTTCAACAAAGGCTTTCCATTCATCGACGGAATCATATTCAGGATTTTCCGTCCCTACAAAATCTATCGTACGCGAATAGCCACCCATAAACTGGAATTTATATTCCCAATTGAACGTTCCGTCGCTTTCAGCATAAATTGAAACTTCTGTAAAACTGGCGGAAGAATCATCTGTGGAAGCAGAAAAAGTCGTCAGTCCGTCGCGGTCTGTCGCCGATTCCCATTCAAGTTCTATCTCGGTATATGTAACATCACCGTTAAACCACTGGGCATGATATATAATGCCGCTTCCGTCGCTCATCATATTGCCGAGAAAGTAAAAATCAAACCCGTTGTTGAGCAACTCGTGATAGTCGCCCGTAAACTGCCACTCTATTGTAGTTTCTGTGGGCGGGGCAGGCTCAGGTTCTTTTTCCGGATTTTTATCTTCGCTACAACCGGCAAACAGCGCTGCCGCCGTACACATAGCACACGCGGCCGTAAGGCAAGCCAAAAGTTTCTTTTTCATAAATTTTCCTCCTGCGCGCAAAATTTGCGCAAATTTTTTACCCGGTGTGCATAACAAACATAAATCATAGCGAAATAATGTTTGTCATTACCCGTTTACGCAAAAATTTTAACACCATCTTCAAAATAAAAAAGACCCGCCGCAAATCCGGTAGGTCTCTTCGCATATTCAGTAAAAATCATAAACGCGGACAAGGTATGACAGCCGTGACATAAAACGCACCGTTTTCTGCCTGCACCTGCAATTCACCGCCATATTTTTCCGTTACGCGCTGCATATTTTTCATTCCGTATCCGTGCATAGTTTTGTCTGACTTTGAGCTTGCAATGCCTATATAGATATCCCTCTCCCCTTCATAATAATTTGACACCTCGATAAATACAAAGCCCCCGTTTTCATTTCTGACAGAGCAACTCACATATCGCTTTTCTTCGTTAACGGTATCAAGATATTCCGCCGCATTATCGAAAGCATTTCCCAGAAGCGAATACAAATCGAAATTTTCCATAAAAGATAAATCGCACGCATCGGTAAAGCATTCGAATTTAATTCCCCTGCTTCTGAAATTCTTTTCGGCATCGCCCAAAATTATGTCAAGAGCCGGGTTACCCGTATTGAAGCTGCTCTCGTAAGTCTGAACAAGGTTATGCAGTTTGCCGGCAACATCGCCTTGCAATCCCTGCGTCTGAATTGCGCGCATTATATATTTCAAATCGTGCGCCTGGGATTTTATAGACTCCATATTTTGTTTTAATAATTCAAATTGCTGTCTTTCCTTTGCTAAAAGAGCGTCCGAAACCATACGTTCAGCCATTTTTCGGTTTCTCTCAGCAATTCTGATGGATTGGCTTAACATAAATATTCCAAATGCAAGTTCTAATAGGCTGAGCACAAATCCCCACACACGGCTGTCCGTTCCGGCGCGTATAATTGTCTGAAACACTTCAAATAAAGAAAACAACAGAACAAACAGCAATATGGTTATGCCGTCAATCTCTGCGCCGGTATCTTTGTTTATGAGTCTTATATATAATAACCAAATCACTAATGCGAGCACGCCAAAACTCAGCCAGGCAATAACCCTGCCGAAAAGAAAAACATCCGATAGCGGTGTAAAGCTTACAATTATATCAGCAAAAACGCTTGTCCATCTTTGGAACAACAAAGCAATGACCACTATATAAAGCATTTTTAAAAATTTTATATAATAAGCCGTATACAAAAAGTAGACGGGGAAAACGCAAAGTAAAAATTTTACGGTGGCAGCTATAACCTCATAAGACGAAGTATTTATATATATCAACGAAGATATCGATATTTGCCAGAACACTCCGATAATCAGAAGCAACAAAACATTGCGCTTGTAATGCGGCTTCTTTTTATAAGGCAAAAGCATCATCCAGACAAGCAAAAAACATTCAAGATAGTAGGGAATGTAGACAAGCAACTCCTGAAAAAAAATCATTTAAAACTTCCCCTTATGAAAATAAGCCGCCAGTTTAGCCATTACTTCCTTTCTCCTTGCACGGCTGAGAGGTATTACCGTGCCGTCAGTCATTGTTATTTCCGTGCCGTTACAAGATGCCACATATTTTAGGTTAATAATAAAACTCTGATAGCATCTGATAAAGTATTCGGCCGGAAGTATTTTTTCACAGGCAGACAAGGTACCCGAATATGTTATCTTTTTTTCCGGGAGATGATAAGT
Source organism: uncultured Eubacteriales bacterium (assembly GCA_900549005.1). GTDB lineage: Bacteria > Bacillota > Clostridia > Christensenellales > Borkfalkiaceae > Coproplasma > Coproplasma stercorigallinarum. Next base: position 51,592 of record URMT01000001.1, read on the forward strand.
TATTCTATGTGCTTCGGCCTCTACATACAATATCTCTCCAAGACTGATACGCTCCACGCCATATACAGTGGTGACCGAAATATAATCGTCCCTGCTTATTTTTATTTTTTTTACAATTTTCCCGAGCAGGGCAGAAAGTTTATAATAATTTATCGGCTTGACTATAAAATCAGTAGCAGAAACAGAATAGCCTTTTATTGCAAGATGTGCAAGATTGGTAACAAACACAAGTGCTACATCCGAATCGCGCGTTCTCAATTTTTCACTGGCAAGCACGCCATTTATATCGGGCAGTTCTATATCCATAAATATTATATCTGCATCTGCTTTATACTCATTCAAAAACAGCAAAGCGCTCACATAGTGCTTAACAGAAAACACTTCACCGCTCTGTTCGGCATACCTGTGTATTGCATCTGCAAGATATTTGTAATCATCTTCAGAATCTTCGATTATAATTATATTTATCATTTTTACTCCTGTGCAGCAAATGCGTATATTCATAAAGAAAAATCGGCATCGGCAAGATAATTTTCAAGCAGGTCGAACGCATTGAAATACATCTTTACATCTGCGTTCAGGCCGCAATTGCCGCAATACATATCTATATATGCGCACAGCCTGTCCGACACAGATTTTTCGTCTTCAAGAATGTATATCTTCATCTTTTTTCACTTTTAAAGAGATGTTGTAAGTGTTGCCATACGGCAACACTTAGGGGTATACCCCTAAAAATGTTTTCTTAAATTATAGCATGGCTTTTACAATATTTCAATATCGCTCAACAAGTTTTTGCAGTCTATAACCCAAAACGTTTTCAGCAAACTCTTTAACACAAATGGCCAAAATATTTTTTCTTTTAACAAGTACCATCTTAACCAACTACGCCGGCAACGCATTGCCAGCAAAATCAGCCGATTACAGGAAATGGCTGTAGTGTGTGCGCTTAAGTATTAAACAAGCGGCGGCTTTCAGCTGACGGAACGTCTAACGCCGTTCCGTCACCCTCGCGCTTGCGCGCTCGGGCGCCGACCAAGCGCACACACTTGCAACAAAATCAATTAACAAGCAAACTCCCTCCCACTCACAAAAGCTGACTTTGCAAATGAACAAACCCACTCAACAAAACCAGAATTTACCCACCCTGCCAACCAATCAGACAACTGAAAATAAAGTTACTAATTCACAAATGACGGCAGTATGTGCGCTTGGTTATTAAACAAGCAAAAACCAAATCCAAATTCACAAAATACTCTCTTCACCAGTTCTCCAAAACAACAAAGTGGCAGTTAGGCATGAGCTTGTCTTTGACGAGTGCGGCGGCGCTCCGCGCCGCCGCAGACAAGCTCACGTCTTTTTAATTGACCGACTAACTACTCATCAAGAAAAGAGAAAACGAAAGCGCGGCGAAAACGGGCTTTGCGCTGACCCGCTTGCAAAGTCCCGTTTTTACCGCCGCGCGCTTTTATCATATTTTCTCTTTCCCTTTGCCCCGTGAGTTTTCCCTTTTCCGAGAGGCCATTGTTGCACGGTTCCTCGCGCAAGTCAACGGCCGCAAAATCGTCGCTTAAAATTCGCACAAACGTTCGTTTGTTGTTTCTGCGAGGATTTTTATTACCCCTACACCTTTCGGCCGTTACAGGGCCGTTTAAAGACCTCTGTACGCAACGATTTTGGCTTTCTCCCGTTGACTTGCGCAAATTAAGTTATAGTTAGCTACATTTTCACCGTCCCGTGCCCCTTTTGCCTCTTGCCCGTAAAAGGCAAAATTTCTCTCACGGAGGCAATTCAAATGAAAATGTTGGTTACCAAACTCTCTAAAGGTAAATATGCTAACGAAGGTCAATTGTTCGCAGAGGTTATCTCTGACGGTAATGTAAAGCTCATGGGAGAGATGATTGCTTTGCAAGCTCTTCGCAGTGTTCTGCCGTATGATTTTGAAGTGGTTTCAAAGTTATACAACGGACTTATCAAAGATCTCAACCATATCTCGCAGATTGACTACACCATTACGGACGGTTATGACTACGCCCAGACGGCTATCTGCTTTTTATATCAGTTCAAAGGAATGTATGTAAATGACATCTACGGCAAGGATAAGGCAGGTAAATACATAACAATAAAAACCGCCTGCTACCGCGCCGTAGATAAAGAACTTTTACACTTCCGCAGAAAGATAGCTCACAACCGACAAATATATTTTGAACACAACAAGCACGATATTCCCGACCCGCGCGACTGTTTTGCAGACAAAGACGAAGATTACGAAAGAGCAGATAAATTGCTAAAAGATTTACACCTGACCGAACCGGAAATTCAGACAATCAACTGCTACATGAATG
>URMT01000002.1 GCA_900549005.1 uncultured Eubacteriales bacterium
TGCAGGCCCGTTCCAAGTACGGCGCCAAGCGTCCCAAGGCCGGCAAGAAGTAATTCCCTGAGGAATTGCACAACCCATTGAAGAACTAACGCGCATCAAGCGCAAGGCAGTTGTCCTTGCGAAAGCGCTTACCTATATAGATAGCGTGTACGTGATGTATGAGGGCGAGGAACAATATACCGTGCTGGAAGAGGACTACGTGCTGGAAGAGAACTGCGACCCGCTGCTTCCGTACAACACATACCGTTCGGCCGACGACCCTATGGTTGTGGGCGAAGATGAAATTTTTGTGCTGGGCGACAACAGAAACGACAGCCGCGACAGCAGGTATAGTGAATACGGCTGCTTTTCGTATTCGCAGCTTGCAGGGGTGGTTACCGACTGGTCGCTTTCGTTAAAAGGGTTTATAACCGATATTTACACTTTGTTTGCCTTTTGAAAAAGGCTGATTTGAAAATTCGCCCGCAAGAGCGGGCAGTCATATAAATTTTGAAATACACAGGAGAACTATTTATGCGAGCTGTCGTTACAGTCGTAGGCAAGGACAAAACAGGCATAATTGCAAAAGTAAGCACTTTTCTTGCGGAAAAAGGCGTGAATATACTCGATATCAGCCAGACTATTTTGCAGGACTATTTCACGATGATAATGCTCGTGGATATTTCGGGCGCCAAGGAAGAGCTTTCGCAGCTTTCCGACGAATGTGCAAAGATGGGTGCAAAAATCGGAATGAGCATCCACCTTCAACACGAAGAAATATTCAACGCAATGCACAGGGTTTAAGGTGAGATATGTTCAATAAGTACGATGTTCTTGAAACCATCAATATGATAGAGAGGGAGCACCTAGATATCAGAACGATTACGATGGGCATCTCTCTTCTTCCCTGCATAGCGGGCAGTGCCGACGAAACTGCAAAAAAGGTGTACGACAGGGTGTGCTCGCAGGCGGAAAATCTTGTTAAAGTTGCCGAATCGCTCTCTAAGGAATACGGTATTCCCATTGTAAACAAGCGCGTTTCCGTCACCCCCGCAAGCATAATATGCGCGCCCTTTGCCGCGCAGTCGGCAAAGATAGGCAAGGCGCTCGATAAAGCCGCCGAAACGCTCGGCATCGACTTTCTCGGGGGCTATTCGGCGCTCGTTCACAAGGGTATGGCCGATTATGAAAGGACTTTTATTGAAACCATTCCCGAGGTGCTCGCCACCACGAACAAGCTGTGCTCTTCAATAAATATCGGCTCTTCCAAGTCGGGCATAAATATGGACGCTGTAAAACTGATGGGCGAAGTGGTAAAAAAGACCGCCGCGCTCACTGCCGACAGGGACGGCTTCGGCTGTGCAAAGCTCGTAGTGTTCTGCAACGCGGTGGAGGACAATCCCTTTATGGCGGGCGCATTCCACGGCGTGGGCGAAAGCGGCACCGTGGTAAACGTCGGCGTTTCAGGTCCGGGCGTGGTTCAGCACGCGATAGAGAGTATTCCCGATGCTGACCTCACCGAGCTTGCCGAGATGATTAAGCGCACGGCGTTCAAGATTACGCGCGCGGGTCAGCTGGTTGCAAGGGAGGCGGCAAGAAGGCTGGGCGCAGAGTTCGGCATAGTTGACCTCTCGCTTGCACCTACTCCCGCAAGGGGCGATTCTGTGGCGCAGATACTCGAAGAGATGGGCTTGGAGAGTGTGGGCACGCACGGCACTACTGCCTGCCTTGCAATGCTCAACGACGCGGTGAAAAAGGGCGGCGTGATGGCAAGTTCGCGCGTAGGCGGACTTTCGGGCGCTTTCATTCCCGTATCGGAGGACATTGGTATGATAGAGGCCGCCGAAAGGGGCGGACTGTGCATAGACAAGCTGGAAGCGATGACGGCGGTATGTTCGGTGGGGCTCGATATGATAGCCATCCCCGGCGACACGCCCGCATCTACCATAAGCGCGATTATCGCCGACGAGGCTGCAATAGGAATGATAAACAACAAGACGACGGCGGTGCGCATAATTCCCGCTCCCGGCAAGGGCGTGGGTGACTGCGTAAACTTCGGCGGACTTCTGGGCAGAGCGCCCATTATGCCCGTTCACGGCGAATCGAGCGAAAAGTTCATCTCTCGCGGAGGGCTCATTCCCGCGCCAATACATTCAAATAAAAACTGATAAATATAAAAAAGGATATATACATTATGGAAAGAAATCAGGTTGAACAGCGTTTAAAGTGGAACACCGACGACATTTTTCCCTCTGACGAGGCCTGGGAGAAGGCTTACGCCGAGGCGGAAAAGGGCATAGCATTTTCGCAGTATGCGGGAAAGCTCGGCGACAGAGAGCAGCTGCTTTCCTTAATGAAAGCCAACGACGAGTTTTCAAAAAAGGTTGAGCGCGTGTTTTTGTACGCTTCGATGAAGCACGACGAGGATACCAGGGAATCCAAATACAACGCATATAACGCGCGTTGTATGGCGCTCATATCAAAGTACAGCGCAGAGATGGCGTTCTTCGAGCCCGAGCTTGCCGCACAGAGCGAGGAATACCTCAATTCGCTCGTTGCAGAAAAAGATTTTTCTGACTACGACTATATGCTCAAAACGCTGATTAAGCGCAAGCCGCACGTTATACCCGAAGCCGAAGAGAGGCTTGTGGCGCTTGCGGGCGAAACGCTCGGCACGTTCAGCGAAATATTTTCTATGATAGACAATGCCGACCTGCCTCTTCCCGAAATAGAGCTCGACGGCAAAAATACAAAGATTACGCACGGCACTTACGGACTGATTCTTCATTCATCAGACCGCGAAAAGAGGAAAGAGGCCTACGAGAAGTATTACGGAGCTTACGAAAGCCTTATAAACACAATCACTTCAACCTATTACGGCAACGTAAAAAAGGATGTATTTTTAAGCAAGGCATATAAATACAATTCGTGTCTTGAACGCGCACTTTCGGGCGAGGATGTGAATGAAGTCGTCTACCGCAACCTGCTTGAAGCGGTAAAATCGAGCTTCCCTGCGATGCACCGTTACATCGCCGACAGAAAAAAGATTTTAGGCTACGACAAGTTGTATTTTTATGACGTATATGCGCCCCTCGTTTCAGACGTTGACGTGAAGATGGACTACGACGCGGCGTATGAATACGTAATCAAGGGACTTGCGCCCCTCGGAAAAGAGTATCAGGACCTTTTGAGGCGCGGTCACGACGAGCGCTGGATAGACGTGGAAGAGACTGAGGGCAAGAGGAGCGGCGCATACAGCACGGGCTGCTTCGGCGTTCACCCTTATGTGCTTTTAAACTACAAGCCCACGACGAGCGACATTTTCACCGTCGCGCACGAAATGGGCCATTCGCTCCACACCTATTTCTCGTCGCATAACCAGCCTTACGCCAAGAGTGACTATAAAATTTTCGTTGCGGAAGTTGCAAGCACGGTAAACGAAGTGCTTTTATTGAAGTTTATGCTCGGCGACACCGACGATATCAACCTCAGGAAGTACCTTCTCAACTATTATCTCGACTCTATCCGCGCAACCCTTCACCGCCAGACTATGTTTGCCGAGTTTGAATACGAGGCGCACACTCTTGCAGAAAACGGCGAACCGCTCACCAAGGAAAAGTTGTGCGAGGTTTACGGCAGAATAGGCAGAGATTACTACGGCGACGCCATAGAACACGACTATCACATCTCGTGCGAGTGGTGCAGGATACCTCATTTTTACAGGGCGTTCTATGTATATAAATACGCAACGGGCATAACCGCCGCAATAAACATCGCGCACAGAATACTCACCGAGGGCGAACCCGCGGTAAAAGATTACTTCAAATTCTTATCCAGCGGCTCTTCATCAGACCCCGTGTCGCTTCTCCGCCTTGCAGGCGTTGATTTAGAGAGCAAGGCCCCCTTCGAGTTTGCAATGAAGGAGTTTGAAGATACCCTCAACGAATTTGAGAAACTTATGAATTTATAAAGTACTATGTCAGACAAAACTAACGTATTGCCAAACAATTTGGAGGCCGAGCAGTCGGTCCTCGGCTGTATGCTCATAGACAACGACGTCCTTTCAGAGCTCGCCGATAAACTTACAGACAGAGATTTTTACCAGGAATCTCACCAGATGATAATGTCGGCTATATTGCAGGTTTTCAACCAGAGAAAGCCTGCCGATATAGTCACGCTTTCAGACTGCCTTGAAAAGGAGGGCAACCTCGAAAAGGTGGGCGGCATAGACTACATCACCGAGCTTATGCAGAAGGTGCCTTCGGCGGCGAACTATAAGTACTATTTCAATATAGTAAAGCGCGACAGCACCAACCGCGAGCTGATACGCGCCTCGCGCAATATAATCGAAAATTCTATGAACAGCGCAGACGCCACCAAGAGCGTGCAGTATGCCGAAAAGCTGATTTACGACATATCCAAAAAGGGCGATACGTCTACGATGGACGACATACGCGAGAGCAATATGGTCGGCGACGTAATAGACAGGTTCCAGATGATTGCCGCCGACAAAGACGTTCTCCGCGGAATCCCTACGGGCTTCCCGTTCCTCAATAAAATAACAAACGGCTTTCAGCGCTCCGACCTCATAGTAATTGCGGCGCGCCCCGGCAGCGGCAAGACCTCGCTTGCGATGAACATTGTAGAAGCCGCCGCCTTCCAGGGCAACGTATGCGCCGTATTCTCGCTTGAAATGCCCAAGATTCAGATTGTTCAAAGGTTGCTTTGCGCAAGCGCAAAGGTGAGTATGTCTGACGCGCTATCGGGCAAACTTACCCCCAACGACTGGAAAGCGCTCATAAAGACGGGCGAAGATTTGAAAAAGCTGAGCATAATAATCGACGATTCGTCGCGCGTCACTCCCGCCGAAATACTTTCAAAGTGCAGAAGGATAAAGTCTAAAAACGGCGGCAGGCTCGACCTCGTAATGATTGACTACATACAGCTTATGTCCAGCGGCTCGCGCCAGGAAGAGAACCGCACGCGCGAAATTGCGCACATAACGGGCGACCTCAAAATAATGGCCAAGGAGCTTGACGTGCCGGTAATTGCGCTTTCACAGCTGAGGCGTATGGTGGGCGAACCCCAGCTTTCAGACCTGAGGGAGTCGGGCGCGATAGAGCAGGACGCCGATATGGTCATCTTTATCAACCGCCCCGATATGACAGCCACGCCAGAAGAGATTGAAAAGAACAAGATTGTGCGCGGTATGGCCGACCTTATTATCGCCAAGCACAGGAACGGCGAGACGGGCAGAACAAAACTGCGCTTCAAGGGCGAATACACCAAGTTCGTCACCCCCGACCCGAGCGAGCTCAAAGAGCTTGCTGCTCAGTCGGGCAAGGGCGGCAGAGACGAAGAGGAGAAAAAGCCGCGACCTGAAAAGCGTGAAATTGAAGAAGACGGCGGCTCGTTTTCTGACGAAGATTTCGATTTGCCCTTCGGAGCAGACGATTTCGGCGACGAAATATAATTTTTTCCTCGCTTATACATTGACCGCTGAACTTGCTTAGTAAGTTTATCCCTGTTTCAGGGACGGTTAAGTCGGGCAACGGAGTTGTGCCGTTTTTCTACATATAATGCTGCCTTAATAACGGGCTGAAATTATGATTACACAGATTTTAAAAACCGACGAAAATTCGCTTTCGGCCGCAAAACGCATACTTGAAGAGGGCGGGCTGGTTGCCTTTCCCACCGAAACGGTATACGGCCTCGGCGCGAACGCCTTCAACGGCGAAGCCGTAAAAAAGATATACGAAGTCAAGGGCCGCCCGCAGGACAACCCCCTGATTGTGCACGTACACAAAGATTACGATATTTCGCGTATCGTATGCGACGTGCCCGATTACGCAAGGGAGCTTACCCGCAGGTTTCTGCCGGGGCCGCTCACGATGGTGTTTAAAAGTAAGGGCACCGTTTCGCCGATAGTTTCGTGCGGGCTCGACACTGTGGGCGTGCGCGTGCCTTCGCACCCCGACGCGCAGAAGTTTTTGAAGTACGTCGATATGCCGATTGCCGCGCCCTCGGCCAATATCTCTAAGCACGTCAGCCCCGTTACCGCAGAGCACGTCTTTGCCGACTTCAACGGCAGAATACCGCTCATTCTCGACGGAGGCAAGTGCACGGGCGGCATAGAGAGCACCGTTTTGGACTGTACAGGGAAAATACCCTGCATACTGCGCAGCGGGCTTGTCACGCGCGAGATGATAGCTTCTGTCGCGGGCGACTGCACGGTATTTGTGCCCAAAGCGGGCGAAAAGGTGCGCTCGCCTGGAATGAAATACAAGCACTATTCCCCCAACTGCCGCACAATGCTCTTTTCTTACGACGACAGATTCAAGGCGCTCGAACAGTATAAAAAGGAGCGCGAAAACGGCGTAAACGCCTGCCTTATGTGCGACGACGGCTGCGCTGACGAGCTTGGAGCTGAGCACGTTTTAAGACTTGGCAGGAGCGGGGAAGAGATAGCTTCCAACCTCTACTACAAACTGCGCGAGGGCGAAGCCTGCGCCGAACTTATAATCGCCGTGGCGCCGCAAGAACAGGGCGGCGTGATGGCGGGCGTAATGAACAGGCTTACCAAGGCGTGCGGGGGATGATATGAAACGCAAAAAAATTCTGTTCGTATGCACGGGCAACACCTGCCGCAGTCCGATGGCGGAAGCCATACTGCGCAGCAAAATCAAAAAGCAGAAAATAAAGTGGTGGGACGTATCTTCCTGCGGGATATTTGCCGAAGTGGGCGGCTCTGTGTCGCCGCTTAGTATGCAGGCGCTGGAAGAGGCGGGCTTTACCCTTATAAAATTTGCGCCCAAACAACTCAGCCAGAGTGCAATAGACAAAAGCTACGCCGTAATCTGTATGACTGAAAAGCAGAAACAGATAATAGAAGGCTGCGGCAAAGTTTTTTGCATAAAGGAGCTGTGCGGCTTCGACGTGCCCGACCCTTACGGACAGGATATAACCGTATACCGCGCCACACGCGATATGCTCGCGCGGGCGTGCAACATAATAATAGAAAAAATTATACTCGCCGAAAACGGCGGCTGAATTTGCAGTATAAAAACTTAAACAGTTTGCATTGAAATCAGATTTACATAACTTAAAAAAAGGAGAACAGAACTTATGAAAATTGCGCTTGCCTGCGACCACGGCGGACTCAATTTAAAGCGCGAAATAATCGCGTACCTTGAAGCTGGCGGCTATGAATACGAGGACTTCGGCACCAATTCGTCTGAAAGCTGCGACTATCCCGACTATGCCCTTCCCGCGGCAGAGGCGGTTGCTTCGGGAAAGTGTGACAGGGGCATTGTTGTATGCTCTACGGGCATAGGCGTATCCATCGTTGCCAACAAGGTGCCCGGCATACGCTGTGCGCACTGCCACGACACATATTGCGCTGAATTTACCAGGCTTCACAACAATTCCAATATGCTTGCCATCGGCGAAAAGGTTGTAGGCGTGGGCTATGCGCTCAAAATTGTTGAAAAGTTCCTTACCACCGAATTTGAGGGGGGAAGGCACACTCGCAGGGTAGACAAGATAACCGAAATAGAAAAAAAATACAGCAAATAAAATTACTTTGCGGCGCAAGCATAGCGCGCCCGCAAATATCGTGTATGCGTGCGGCGCCGAAATTTTTCGGCGCCGCACGCACGCTTATACAGAAAAAAACGTTTATAAAGGTAAAAACGATGAACAGATTTTTTGCCGATACAATGCTCGGGCAGGAGCGTGAAGACAGCGCCGCCGTCAAATCGCAGCGCCTTGCAGAACGCGCCGTTTTATCGGAATTTGCCAATGCGGAGCAGATACTTGCCGCAGCGAAGGAACAGGGAATCACCGCCGAAAAGTTCTTTTCGTCTGACGGCGGAATTGCTCTGCCCGTACTTCCCGTGCGCACGTCGGATAAATTTTACATTAAAAAGCACACCACGTCGCAGCGGCCGTATATGCACTCGCACGACTTTTACGAGGTAATATTTGTTTCCCGCGGCAGGCTCAGACAGACCTTTTCGCAGGGCGAAAGCCTTGATATGTGCAAGGGGGAGTGCTGTATAATAGTGCCGCCCGCCGCGCATAAAATCGAACGTGCGGGCGCGGGCGATATTGCTTTGAAAATGGTGGTGCCGAAGAACATTTTTGAAAGGTGCGCGGGTGTATTCAAAGATAAGCTGTTTGCGGGCGGTAAAAAAGTTTCAGACGGCGTATACCTGTATAAAAATGCCGAACCGCGCTGTGCGTATTTTATATTCGGGCTTATGCGCGAGTGTGCGCGGCGCACAGAACTTTGCGAAATATCTTCAATATGCCTTCTAACTCTGTTTTTTACAAGTCTTACAGAGGGTGAGCGAATGGAACACAGCACCGTCCTCGCCGAGCTTGAAAGGTACCTTTCTGCGCACGTCAAAGACGCCTCGTTAAAAGATTTTGCCTGCGCTATGGGCTACTCTCGTGCCTATCTCTCGCGGCTGATTGCAAAAGAGACGGGCGCCAGCTTTTCGCAGATTTATTCCGACTACCGCCTCAAATTTGCCGCAGAACTGCTTTCGGACGGCGACCTCAGCGTAGAAAACGTGGCGGCGGAGGCAGGTTATGCGGGGCTTTCGGGCTTTTACAAGCAGTTTTGCGCATACTACGGAATGACGCCCGCCGAATACAGAAAAATGTTTGAATGAGGTCACCTGCGGAAATAATCGGGTCACGCCGCGGCATTGCCACAAGGGCGCTACGGGCGCTAAAATTAAATAAGACAATAAACTTTTATACGGCGGTGAATTATGGAAGTGGGAAGAATAGAGGCTGTAAAAATCAGCAAAAAGCAGGCGGTAAAGTACGCGGCGACCGCCGCATATGATTACTGCGGCAAAGAGATTAAAAAGGCAAAATACCTTGGCGGCGGCTCGTTCGGCAGGGCGGTGCTCGTAAGTTTCAAAGACGGCTCTAAAATCGTTATAAAGCTGTTGCGCGCAAAAAATATGCTGGAAAAGGAAGTGCACGACTGTGCTCTGCTCGCGCAAAAGTGCCCCGTAAAGATGCCGTCTGTGCTGTTTTCCCGCAAGCGGGACGCAAAAATTCCGCTTGATTTGTATGCTATGGAGTACATAGAGGGCAACACGGCGCTGATGTCGCTCGGTATGCTGCTAATAAGCAGGCGGCGCTGCGAAAAATTCGCCGACGAGGTGACGACGGCCCTGCACGAACTACATAAAAATACCGCTGAAAAATTCGGCGACAGTATGCACCCCGATTGCGATGGCTGGCTCGATTTTTACAGGCCGTTTGCGCGGACCGTGCTCGACGAAGCAGAAAGGGCCCATTCGCAGGGCAAACTTTCCGCACACATAATCGGCGCGATGCGCGCGGCGTGGAGCAAGTTCGATATAATATTTTCTGAAAAGGTTGAAACAGCCTGCCTAATTCACGGCGATTTGAACGTGGGCAACATAATGGTGGGCAAGGACTATAAGCTCACGGGGTTCATCGACCCGCTCAACTGTATGTATGCCGACAGGGAATACGACCTGTTCCAGTTCGACAACCTCACGGGCAAGCACTTTTTCCTGCGCGAAACTTACACAAAAAAGTACGGCGCAAGCCGTTACTGTAAACAGAAGCTGGCGTTTTACGGGCTGTGGAACGAGGTCTACTGCTATATCAAATCGGGAGTGCTGGTAAATATTATAATGAATCCGCTCGTCAAAAATATGTTAAAGGCGGTGCAGGAGCTGTGATTTCCCTTCGCGCGGCAATTTTAAGGGAGCTGATAAGGCTGTATACCTACCCGTACCGCAAAAGGCATATGTCTTTGTCGCGTTCTGTAAAGTTAAAGGGCGTAGGCTTTACCCCGCCGCGCGGGCTTGCCGTGCGCACTGAGGTGTTCGGCGGAGTACGTACAGAGGTCACTTACAACCCCTCCGCGGAAAATGCGGGAGGAAACATAATTCAGTTCCACGGCGGCGGACATACCGCGGCGATGAATAATATGTACCGCAAAGTTGCGTGCATTTATGCAAAGATGTGCAACTGCACCGTTTACAGCATCGACTACACCGCTGGGGAGGGACTTGTATACCCCGCCGTGCACGAACAATGCTTTGCCGCCTACCGCGCGATTGCTAAGGCGCTTGACGGCAAAAGTTTTATGGCAGCGGGCGACAGCTTCGGGGTAAATGTAATGCTTTACAGCCTTTTGAAGGCGCAAGGCGGCGGCCTGCCCTTACCGCGCGGCGCGGTGTGTGTTTCGCCGTACGCCGATATGGCGGCCTCGGGCGAGTCTTACCGAATAAACTGCAAAAGCGACCCTATGTATTCGATTACGCGCGGGCAGAAGTTTGAGGACTACGAGCAAAAATTGAGGCGCATTTCGCCCTACTGCGGCAACACGCCGCTCACAGACCCTTACCTGTCGCCCGCCTATGCGAATTTTTGCGGACTGCCCGAAATTCTGATTGTCGGCGGCGGGTACGAAACTTCGGCAAGCGACTGCGAAATGCTGTGTGCGCGGGCCGCCGAAGCGGGCACTGGTGCGCGGTACATAAAGTGCGAAGGTATGTGGCACGATTTTTTATATATGTTTCCAAAATTAAAAGAGAGCAGAGAGGCGTGGAACGAGATAAAAAAATTTATTTGCGGCCATATTAAAATCTGATACATAAAAAACGGGCGGCTGTTTTGCCGTCCGTTTTTTCATAATATATAAAGCTGATAAACAATCGTCATTTTGTAATGGGAATCTGAACTTCGTATTTCCATTTGAGTATGCCTGTCAGCACTATTATTGCCACGCTGAAAGGCGGGTTGGCGCCGTATTTTTTCTGCGCCTCGCTGTAAAGCGCCTTTACGGTTTCGTCGTAATTTTCTTCGTAACATTCTGCGCACAGGTAGTTGCCCTGCGGCAGAATTTTTAATTCGTCCGTCTTTTCGTATTCCGAGCATACCGCAAACATTGCGCGGCCTTTGTCGGATGTGTAAATTCCTGCGGTATCTTCAAAACTGAATTTGTCCCTTATTTTTTCGTCAAGAAGGGCATAAAAGTGGCGGTGGTAGTTGTGCAGGTTGTCAACGGTGGGAACAGTAATGGTTTCGGCGGGAAGAATAACGCGCTCTTTCAGCTTCCTCAAAAAGTGTCCGCTGTGTTCGTCAATCCTCGCACTCATATCTGTATAAAATTTCTTTGCCCGCTCTATCCGCGCCCGTGCGTCTTTAAGCTGTTCAATTTTTTTGTCTGCCTTTAAAATTGCACCGTCGAGCGCCGAAACAATTGCGTTGAAATCTTCGAGGTCGAGCACCTTTTTTATCTCTTCCAAAGAAAGGTCCATATACCTTAGAGCTTTTATCGTGTTCAGCCGTACGATTTCGTTTTCTGAATAGTACCTGTAATTTGTCCACTTGTCTGTTTTGCAGGGGCGGACCAGTCCTATTCTGTCGTAGTGGCGCAAAGTTTCTGCCGTAACGCCCACAATTTCAGCGGTCTGGCTTACCGTAAAAAATTTTTCCATAAACTTAAAAATTTCTCTTGACTTTTGTGTTACACAAAGGTTTAAACTGATTTTACCATAAAGATAAAGCGAAGTCAATATTAAAGAAAGGAGTGTTTTATGAAAAAGATTTTATTGTCAGTTATCGCGCTTATTGCAATGGCAGGCGCGCTTATTTTCGGCGGATGTTCTGAGCAGACTTTTGAAAGCAAAAGTTATTCGGTTGAGGCGGAAAAGGTCAGTTCGGTAAATATTGATGTTACTGACAGGACGGTTGAAATTGATACCTGGGAAGGCGACGGCATTGAGATTGAATATTTTGAGAGTGATAAGGAATACTACAATATAACCGTAGACGAAAACGGCGGACTGAAAATGGAGCTGGTGCTCGATTATGAGTGGACAGATTATATAGGTTACAAGCCCGACGGAGAGTACAAAAAGATTATTGTAAAACTGCCCGCCGCCGATTATAAGAGCATTAACGTTACTACCACAAACGAAGACATCGACATTGGGGCAGTTTCTGCGGCGAGCGTAAGCCTTAATTCAAACGGAGGAAGCGTGCTTTTTGACGGCGTTGCCGCGGACAGCGCTGAATTTACGTCCAAAAACGGAAATATTTCGGGCACGCTTGCGGGCAGCATAGTTGATTATACAATAGAATGTACAATCAAAAAGGGCGAAACCAACGTAAATGACAGAACGGGAGGGACTAAAACGCTCAAACTCGACTGCAACAACGGCGATATAGAAGTGGCGTTTGCCGAAGATAATTAAAAGTTGAATAACAAAAAAAAGCGGTGCAAGGAAAAACCTTGCACCGCTTTTTTGGTGCGGATAAAGGTAATTTAATGCGGGATAACAGGAGTTGCGCCTTTGGCGGCGCGCCCCGGTGAACAGCGGGTATCCGCTGTTCAGTTTGCGTGTCAGAATTTCAATATTATTAGTTCGCACGCAAACCGCTCGCTCTCGCTCGCGCCTCCACCTTCAACTCCTGTTATGTTACAAATACATATACCAATAAAAAGAGGCAAGGAACACCTTGCCTCTTTTTATTGGTGCGGATAACAGGAGTTGAACCTGCACGGTCGCCCACAGGAACCTGAAACCTGCGCGTCTGCCAATTCCGCCATATCCGCATTCTATATACAGCGCGGCTGCCCGCACCATATCCGCATTCTATATACAGCGCGTCTGCCCGCGCCATATCCGCATTCTATATACAGCGCGTCTGCCCGCGCCATATCCGCATTTAAATTTATAGCGCGTCCGCCTGCGCCATATCCGCAAAAACAGTAAATATTATAATGACTTTTTTGTGCAAAGTCAAGCTATATTGCACCGTTTTGCGTCACTTAATCAAAGAAAGAATAACATTAAGTATTCTTTGAATCGCAGAAAGAATTGTATAATGATTGAGAATAAGCCGTAGCGGGATTTTTGCCGACTTATGTAAATGTATTTAATTCACAGATACGCACGCCGCATTGTTTTGTTTTAACTGTTTTTTATTGAACATAACATAAATTCTCTTTTCAAAATTTTCACGTTTGCGCACTTGCTATCTCATTATATATTTGATAAAATTTAATCGATAAAAAAATTACGATATATTTACAAACAATCGTACAAAATTATTTCTAAGGAGATAGATATGGAGTTCAAGTTTACTTACGACATCTGCGACAGCGTTGAAAAACTCGAAGAGCAGATAAAGAGAGTAAGGGAAGCGCAGAAGATTTTTTCTACCTACACCCAGGAACAGGTAGATAAAATTTTCCTCGCGTGCGCAATTGCGGCCAACAAGGCGAGGATACCCCTTGCAAAGCTCGCCGTGCAGGAGACGGGTATGGGCGTAGTTGAAGATAAAGTCATAAAGAACAACTATGCCGCCGAATATATTTACAACAAATATAAGTTTGTAAAGACCTGTGGCGTTATTGAGGAAGACAAGGCCTACGGCTTCAAAAAGATTGCCGAGCCCATCGGCCTCATTTCGGCTGTAATTCCCACCACGAACCCCACGTCTACGGCAATATTCAAAACGCTCATCTGCCTTAAAACGCGCAACGGCGTTATAATAAGCCCCCATCCCCGCGCAAAGGAGAGCACGATTGCCGCTGCAAAAGTAGTTTACGAAGCGGCGGTAGAGGCAGGCGCGCCCGAAGGCATCATCGGCTGGATAGACAGGCCTTCGCTTGAAATGACCAACCTTCTTATGACCGAGTCCGATACAATTCTTGCAACGGGCGGCCCCGGAATGGTAAAGGCGGCGTATTCGAGCGGCAAGCCCGCACTCGGCGTAGGCGCGGGCAACACCCCCGCAATCATCGACGAAAGCGCTGACATTCTGCTTGCCGTAAGCTCGATAATTCATTCCAAGACTTTCGATAACGGTATGATTTGCGCTTCGGAACAGTCGGTGATTGTTGCAGACAAAATCTATGACAAGGTTAAAAAGGAGTTTGCTTACCGCGGCTGCTACTTCCTCAATCCCGAAGAGACCGAAAAGGTAAGAAAGACCATAATCATAAACGGCGCGCTCAACGCCAAGATTGTAGGCCAGAGCGCATACACGATTGCAAAACTTGCAGACGTAAAAGTACCCGAAAGCACCAAGATTCTGATAGGCGAAGTTGAGTCGGTGGATATATCCGAAGAGTTCGCGCACGAAAAACTTTCGCCCGTGCTTGCAATGTACAGGGCAAAGGACTTTGCCGACGCGCTGAACAAGGCCGAAAGGCTGATTGCCGACGGCGGCTTCGGTCACACTTCGTCCATTTACCTCAACGTAAATACCGCAAAAGACAGGCTTGACGAATTCAGCGAGAGGATGAAGACTTGCCGTATACTCGTCAACACACCTTCTTCGCAGGGCGGCATAGGCGACTTATACAACTTCAAGCTCGCGCCTTCGCTCACGCTCGGGTGCGGCAGCTGGGGCGGCAACTCCGTATCAGAAAACGTCGGCATAAAACATCTTCTTAACGTTAAATCTGTTGCCGAGAGGAGGGAAAATATGCTTTGGTTCAGAGCGCCTCAGAAAGTATATATCAAGAAGGGCTGCCTGCCCGTAGCTCTTGACGAGCTCAAAACGGTAATGGGCAAAAAGAAAGCCTTCATCGTAACCGACAGCTTCCTTTACAAGAGCGGTTTCACAAAGTGCATAACCGACAAACTCGACGAGATGGGCATCGCTCACGACACGTTCTTCGACGTCGCTCCCGACCCCACGCTTGCGTGCGCTTTGGAGGGCGTTGCTCAGATGAGAAATTTCGAGCCCGACACGATAATCGCACTCGGCGGCGGCTCTGCAATGGACGCAGCCAAGATAATGTGGGTGCTGTATGAACATCCCGAAGCCGACTTCCTTGATATGGCGATGCGCTTTATCGATATCCGCAAGAGGGTTTACACCTTCCCCAAGATGGGCGAAAAGGCATACTTTATCGCCATTCCCACCTCGGCGGGCACGGGTTCGGAAGTTACGCCGTTTGCAGTAATAACCGACGAAAAGACGGGCGTTAAATATCCCCTTGCAGACTACGAGCTGATGCCCAATATGGCGATTGTTGATACCGACCTTCATATGTCGGCGCCCAAGGGCCTCACTTCCGCATCGGGTATAGACGCGGTTACCCACGCTCTCGAAGCGTATGCCTCGGTAATGGCCACCGACTATACCGACGGCCTTGCAATCCAGGCGCTCAAAGTTATATTCAAGTATCTTCCCCGCGCATACGAAAACGGCCAGACGGACGTTGAGGCGAGGGAGAAGATGGCCAACGCCGCAACTATGGCGGGTATGGCGTTTGCCAATGCCTTCCTCGGCGTATGCCACTCGATGGCGCACAAGCTCGGTGCATTCCATCACCTGCCCCACGGCATTGCGAACGCGCTTATGATAGACGAAGTTCTGCGCTTCAACGCGGCGGAAGCTCCCGCAAAGATGGGCACGTTCAGCCAGTACGACCATCCCAAGACGTTAAGGCGCTATGCCGAAGTTGCCGAAGCGCTCGGCCTCGGCGGCAAAACCGATAAAGATAAACTTGAAAACCTCATCAAGGCCATCGACGAACTTAAAGCCAAAATCGGCATAAAGAAGACCATAAAGGAATACGGCGTAGACGAACAGGATTTCCTTGCAAGGCTCGACGATATGGTTGAACAGGCATTCGACGACCAGTGCACGGGCGCAAATCCCCGTTATCCTTTGATGAGCGAAATCAAGCAGATGTATCTCAATGCTTACTACGGTAAATAATAGGAGGAAAATGTAATGAGCAACGATAAAATAGTGGTTGAAAGACCCGGCAAAAAGATTTACAGGGACGGCGACAAACTTGTAAAGCTCTTCGATAAGGGCTATTCCAAGGCAGACATACTCAACGAGGCGCTCAACCAGGCGCGCGTTGAAGAGACCGACCTCAACATACCCAAAATAACAGAAGTTTCGGTAGTGGACGGCTGCTGGTCGATTACGATGGACTATATCGAGGGCACGACTTTGGAGCAGCTTATGAACGACCACCCCGAAAAGATTGACGAATATCTCGACATATTCGTAGACATTCAGAAGAACGTTCAGTCCAAACGCGTGCCCCTTCTGAATATGCTTATCGAAAAGATGCACCGCAAGATAAGCGCCGCCGATATCGACGCTACCACCCGCTACGACCTGCACACCAGGCTCAACGGTATGAAGAGGCATATTAAGCTCTGCCACGGCGACTTCAACCCCAGCAACATAATCATAACCGCCGACGGCACGCCCTACATAATCGACTGGGCGCACGCAACCCAGGGCAATGCCGCCGCAGACGCAGCGCGCACCTACCTTCTTTTCTACCTGCAAGGCAAAAACGAGATTGGCGACAAGTACCTCAAACTGTTCTGCAAGAAGACGGATACCGCCATTCAGTACGTGCAAAAGTGGATACCCATCGTTGCGGCTTCCCGTCTTGTAAAGGCGCCCGAGGATGAAAAGGAATTCCTTATGCGCTGGATAGACGTTGTAGACTACGAATAATAGTAAATTATGCAATAAAATAATTTAAGGCTTGCGTAAAAGCAAGCCTTATTTTGTTGTTATCTGCAAAATTTTTGTGATATAATATTTTGCAATGAAACGTATGATGTGTTTTACGGCGGTAGAATTTGCAGACGACCCCAACGTCGTCGGCATAAAATATTGGTATGCCTGTCCGTTTGAAGACGTCAAAGAGGGCGACGAAGTGATAGCCCCTCTCGGGCGGCACAACAGACTGCAAAAGGGCGTGGTGCGCGAAGTCCGCTTCGACGCCGACTACAACGCGCCCTTTCCCGTCTATCTTATAAAATACGTTAAAGAGGTCGTAAAGACCGAGGAGTGACCAGGATGTACAGAATAGTAAAAAAGCGCGTGCTGAATCCCACCGTGACGATGATGGATGTATATGCGCCGCTCGTCGCCAAAAAGGCAAAGGCGGGGCAGTTTATAATTCTGCGCGTGGACGAAGAAGGCGAAAGAATTCCGCTCACCGTGGCAGGATACGACAGAACGTTTGGCACGGTTAAAATAATTTTTCAGATAGTCGGCGCAACCACTATGAAGCTGAACGCCAAAAACGAAGGTGACTACATAGCCGATTTCTGCGGCCCCCTGGGCTGCGCCACCGAGGTGGAAGGCCTTAAAAAAGTGTGCGTGGTAGGCGGCGGCGTAGGCTGCGCAATCGCACTCCCCGTCGCACAGCGCCTAAACGAGCTTGGCTGCGAGGTTCATTCGGTAATAGGATTCAGAAATAAAGACCTCGTTATTCTCGAAGACGAGTTCAGGGCCTGCTCTAAGAGCCTTACGATTATGACCGACGACGGCAGCTACGGCAGGCAGGGCGTGGTTACATCCCCTTTGAAAGAGGCGCTTGACGGCGGCGCGGGCTATGATAAGATTATCGCAATAGGCCCGCTCGTTATGATGAAGTTCGTCGTTGCGACGGCAAAGCCCTACGGCGTGCCCGTAACCGTTTCGATGAACCCCATAATGATAGACGGCACGGGAATGTGCGGCGGCTGCCGCCTTACCGTGGGCGGTAAAACAAAGTTTGCGTGTGTTGACGGGCCCGATTTCGACGGCTATGAAGTTGACTTCGACGAGGCAATGGAGCGTTCGAGAATGTACTGCGACTTTGAAGCGCACGCGCGCGAAGAGGCGTGCAACCTTTTCAAAAAGGAGGTAGAGTAAAGATGGCCATTCAGCCTGAAAAACACGCTATGCCCGTGCAGGACCCCAAGGTGCGCGCACACAATTTTGACGAGGTTGCCCTCGGTTACGACGAAAAGACGGCCGTCGCCGAGGCGCAGAGATGTTTGAACTGCAAAAACAGGCCGTGCGTCAACGGCTGCCCCGTAAACATAGCCATTCCCGACTTCATCACCAAGGTGAAAGAGGGCAAGTTTGAAGAGGCTTACGTAATAATTTCGGCAAGCTCCTCGCTTCCCGCGGTGTGCGGCAGGGTATGCCCGCAGGAGACGCAGTGCGAAAGCAAATGCACTTTGGGCATAAAGTTCGAGCCCGTCGGAATTGGCAGGTTGGAGCGCTTTGTGGCGGACTACCACAACAAAAATTTCAAGGGAATAACCTCGGTGCCCATATCAAACGGTCACAAGGTTGCCGTGATAGGTTCTGGCCCTTCGGGACTCACCTGCGCAGGCGATTTGGCAAAGAAGGGATATAAAGTTTCCGTGTTCGAGGCCCTTCACACCGCGGGCGGCGTGCTCGTGTACGGCATACCCGAATTCAGATTGCCCAAAGATATAGTAAAAGAGGAAGTTGACGCGCTGAAACAGTACGGCGTGGAGATAGATACCAATGTTGTAATAGGCAAAACACTTACGGTGGACGAACTGTTTGAGATGGGCTTTGAGGCCGTTTTCATAGGTTCGGGCGCAGGTCTGCCTAGGTTTATGGGTATACCCGGCGAAAGCCTTAAAGGAGTGTATTCGGCAAACGAATTCCTCACCCGAAGCAACCTTATGAAGGCGTATAAAGACGGTTCCGACACTCCCATAATGCACGCAAAGCGCGTAGCGGTAGTGGGCGGCGGAAACGTGGCAATGGATGCCGCGCGCACAGCTTTAAGGTTGGGCGCCGAGAGCGTTCATATAATTTACAGGCGCTCTATGGAAGAGATTCCCGCCCGCCGCGAGGAGGTTGAACACGCCGAGGAAGAGGGAATTATTTTCGACATTCTGCGCAACCCCGTCGAGATAATCGGCTACCACAACCCCGACGACAGGCGCGACCCCAAAAACGGATTTGTTACGGGAGTTAAAGTTATAAAGTGCAAACTTGGCGAGCCGGACGAGCAGGGCAGGCGCCGCCCCGTTGAAGTTCCCGGGAGCGAGTACGTGATTGACGTCGACTGCGTGATAATGTCGATAGGCACAAGCCCCAACCCGCTTATCAAAAACACAACCGAGGGGCTCGACGTCAACCGCCGCGGCGGAATAATAGTAGAGGAAGCCACGGGCAAGACGAGCAAAAAGGGCGTATACGCGGGAGGCGACGCCGTAACGGGCGCGGCTACCGTCATTCTTGCTATGGGCGCGGGCAAAACCGCCGCAAAAGCGATAGACGAATATTTGCAGTCGAAGTAAATCATACTGTAAAGGCAAAGTAAATGTATGCGCCCGCCTGGAAACAGGCGGGCGCACTTACAGCAAGTCATAAGGAGCAATTGTATGGAACTTCAACAGGTCTTTTCACAGGCGGAAGAAATTGCCGTGTATACTGACGGCGAAATCAGCGTATATCCCGCAGACGGCGACGGATTCAGGCAGATACTTGCCGAATGGAGCGCGCTTCTGGACGGCTCGGTTACTATGCCGGCGTTCGGCGTAAGCATAAACGAATTTACGGTCAATGCAATGAAGAGCGGGATATGGGTGGAGTTTGCATTTTCGTCGCAGCAAAAGTCGGAAGGAATGGAGTTTGAAAAACTTCTGGTGGAGGTAAAGCCCGATTATATGGGCTTCAACGTAAACCGCTACAACAGCGGCTACGGCTATGCAGGCAGATGCTATTATATCGACCTGCGCGGAAAGAGTATGCAGAGTTTTTATAACTTCCTTTGTTCGGAATTGAAATGACGCGCTTTATAATCGGCAATAATTTAAAGCCCGCGGCATTCTTGATGTCTTTGCGGGCATTTTAAATTAAAAGCTCCGCCCTGATAAGAGCGGAGTTTTGTTATATTGATATTTAAACAGTACTATGCCAGACATTATTTGCAGCTTTTCTTGTATTCTGTTATGGCTGAGGCAAGCTGGTCGGGGCAGGAAGTGCCGTTTCTGCACTGAACGCCCTTCAAAATGCCTTCAAGCTCGTCCAAATCTCTGCCTTCGGCAAGTCTGGCCACGCCCTGCGTGTTGCCCTTGCAGCCGCCGATAAACTGTACGTTGTGAATTTTGTTCTGCCCGTCTACTTCAAAAGTTATCTGGCGCGAGCAGGTGCCGTGAGTGGTGTAAGTAAACATAATTTAATCTGAAAGGTTCTCGTATATAACGGAATATACGTCGGAAGCCTTTTCCTCCCATTTTTTATATATCTTGTTCGCCGTCTTTCTGTCGGGAACAACGAATTTAAGCTCCAAAATAGGCTGAACGGGCGCAAGAATTTTAAGGTAGACGGTGTAGGTGCCGTCTTTGTTCTGATAGTAATCCGACCTGCATTCCTGCCTGTTGCGGTAGCGCGAGCTGTTCTTTTTTACGAACTGCGAAATTTCTTCCCGAACGCTCTTGGGGATTTTGATATAGAAGTTTGCAAGCGTTTCGCGCCCGTCGGGAGTGATAGTATACAAAGTGTCTTCGTCTTCGTTTACTATGCAGATAAAATTGTCGTCGAGGAGCTTGTGAATGACGTTCACGCAGTCCATATAACCCATCCAGTCGTTGGAGGATGAACACATATCCACAATCGTCCTCTCTGAAATGGCGCTCTCCATCTTGTCGAACACGAAAAGAATTATTAACTTGTTGATGGAAGTTTCACCAGTGTTGAGCATAACCGCGTTTTTCCCCGACGTACGAAAAAAGTGATATCATTATACATAATTTCCTCTTTAAAATCAACTAAATACTTAAAAATTTATGTGATTTTGCAAAATATGTGGTATAATCATTAAAAACACATCGTAGGTAGCTGAATGAAAGGTACAAAAGAAGAGGTAAAAGATTTTCTTTTTAAGTGCGAACAGCTTAAAAAGAGCAAATTCATAATGGCAACCACGCGCATACAGGATATGCTCAAAAGCATTGTAAACAGCGCCGCCCTTTACGAGCTGTTTCAGGCGGCGACTGCAAGGTTCGATTATGTTTCGGCAAAACGCAGGTGTATGATTACTTCAAACAACGGCTTTTTAAGCCGCAGTCACCTGGTGCTGCCCGAAAATCCGGGCGAAAGGCTTGCTTTTATTTTTTGTCTTCTGGTAGAGTTCGACCACGGCTCTGTAAATTTCAATGAATTTTTGCAGCAGTTTTTCCCCGAGGACGGCAGCTATTATTCAAGTTTCCAGACCTTCTGCGCAAAGGTTATAACTCCTTTTGAAGAGATTATAAGGCAGCTTTTCAGCGAAGAGCTTTCAGAAGGGCAGATTTCGCAGGAAATGCCCCGAGGCGCCGCGCAGAACGAGCAGTCTGTTCAAGCAGGCGTTGCGCCCGACCCCGAGGCTGCGGAAAAACTTTCGGTTGTTTCAATACTTATTTCGCGCGAAAAGAATATAATAAAGCAGTCGGATATGAGCGAGGGCGACAAACAGAACGGCATAGCCATTTTATGCGAACTTGAAAGCGCCATACGCGAAGGCCGTGCGGCGGGAGCAGACGCCATTCTGCGCGGATATGAGTATTACTCTGCCTGCCATAACAACTTTTCTCAGCTCATAAATCTTCTCACTGCCGTTACGGGGGAGTAATATATGGATTTGGAAGAAAAGCAGATTTCTGAAAATACTTTATATAGGGGTAAGGTAATAACCGTTCAGCTTTGCGGCGTGGAATTGCCCAACGGGCACGAGAGCGTGCGCGAAGTCGTGCGCCATTCGGGCGGCGCGGCGGTTCTGCTTGTAAGCGGCGGCAAAATTCTTATGGAGAGGCAGTTCCGCTTTCCCCCCAATAAAGTTATATGGGAAATTCCCGCAGGCAAGCTCAATAAGGGTGAAAACCCGGAACACGCCGCAAGGCGCGAGCTGGAAGAGGAGACGGGCTTCCGCGCGGAAAAGCTCGCCCGCCTCGTCGAGGTCTATCCGTCGCCAGGATATACGGACGAAATTATCTATGTATTCCTTGCCGACGGCGCAGACTATGCGGCGCAGCATCTTGACGACGACGAATTTATAAATGCGGAATTCGTTGAGATTGAAAAGGTGGTTTCGATGATTGAGAGCGGCGAAATCTGCGACGCAAAGACTATTGCCGCCGTGTATAAATACCTCTACGACGTGCGCGCAAAGGGCTGAAACTGGCAATTGGCATACATTTTTCATTAAGCAAATTCGGGCGGCGCGCGGAAAATTCCGCGCGCCGCCTTAAATTTTAGCTATTTATAAAGTTGTCTGACGGCTGAACGCCGCATTCGTCCGCACGCCGTTTGCGAAATTATGCCGTTATCAAAAATTAAGGGGCTGTTTCCAGCCCCTTAAACCCGCTGTCTGCGCAAAATCAGTTGCAATTTGAAGTTGCATATCAAAATTTTGCAGGCGATTTTAAGTCGCCTCCGCAATTTGAAGTTGCGCGCATTTGAAGTGCGCCTTTCGGTGCGTCAGCGGGCAGCATTTCTTATTGCAAATGCCCGTCGCTCAGTTGCAGCAACCGCAGGAAGAGTTGTTGCCGCAGAAGATGCTTGAAAGCGTACCGTTTTTCCACATAGTATAAACGAGCGCTATGAGGATAGGCGTGCAGCTTCCGCTGAGAACAGAGTCAATGCCGTTGCCGCTGCAACTTGCGGCGATGAGCAGAAGTATAAGTATCCAGAGGCAGCTGTTGTTTCCGCAGCCGCAGCCAGAAAAGATATTCATATGTTCCTCCTTGATTTTGTGTTGCAAGGCGGATATGTAATTTTTAGCTTCCGTGCCGCCTTTAAGGCGCCGCGGCCCGTCTTGCGCTGAATGTTTATACTAAATAATATTTATTTTGCTCCAAAAATGTTACTGTGCGCTCCATTTGCTTGCATTAAAAGCGCTTAAATGTTATAATAGGTAAACTTTACAAGGTACCTTCGGCGGACATTTTATGCAATAAGTCCGACCGTTTATGCCAAAGATGACCGCCATATACATATTTTGCGGCAGATTCGGCGCAGGTATAATAATTTTTTTCTACGGATATTCCTTGCGAAATCCGATGGAGGTATTTTTATGGAAAAGGTTAAAAAGACCTTTTTTACGGCGAAGAACATCACATATATCGCCGTATTCGCAGCGCTTATTATAGTGTTGCAGATGTGTTCGAGCTTTATAAAGATTGGCGCGACGAGTTTCAGCTTCGTGCTCGTGCCAATTGTGCTCGGCGGAATGCTTATGGGAGTGAGCGTGGGCGCAGCACTCGGCGCTCTGTTCGGGGTAATAGTTCTTGTTGCCGCACTTGCGGGGCTTGACCCGTTCACGCTGTATCTTCTGGGCGAAAACCCCGCGTTTACCGTATTTCTTTGCCTCATCAAAGGAATTGCGGCGGGGGTGGTGCCTGCACTGCTTTACAAACTTGTTTCAAAAAAGAACGGGTACGTCGCCGTATTTGTCGCGGCGGCCAGCGCGCCCATAATGAACACGGGGCTTTTTATAGCGGGCGCCTTTATAATCAGCGGCACCGTGGGCGACGCGATGACCTCGCTCGGCGTGGATATAAGCGGGCTTTCGCCTTTCTATATCATATTGGTGCTATGCGTGGGCGTAAACTTCTTCGTTGAGTTTGCAATCAACCTCATCTGTTCGCCGGCGATTTACACAGTGAACAGGGTTATTGAAAAGCAGATTTCAAGGAACAGAAAGTCTGTGCCCGCAACAGGGAAAAAAGGGGATGAGGGCGCGGCAAATGCGCCCGAAATAAGGGATAATAATGATAATTTGTCTTGACGTAGGCAATACGAATATAAAATACGCGGTGTTTGACGGGGAAGAGCTGGTAATCAGCTTCCGCGTCGCCACCGACGTTAAAAAGACTTCCGACGAATACGGCGGGCAGCTTTTAACCATACTTTCAAATAACGGCGTAAACGCCGCCGACATACGCGGCGGAATAATTTCGTCGGTAGTTCCGCAGATGGACTACACTCTGGAACGAATGTGCGCAACTTACCTGCACATAAAGCCGCTCACGCTTGCCCCCGGGCTTAAAACTGGGTTGAATATGCGCGTAGACAACGTGCGCGAAGTGGGCGCCGACCGCGTGGTGAACAACGTGGCGGGGCTTAAAAAGTACGGCGCGCCGCTCATTATAATCGACTTCGGTACGGCCACCACGTTCAACGTGCTCGACGAAAAGGGCGAATTCATAGGCGGCGTTATTGCCCCCGGCATAAAGGGCTCGCTCGACAGTCTTGTAAACGGCACGGCAAAGTTGCCGAGGGTGGAGATAGAGTGCCCTTCGTCAGTAATTGCCAAGAACACCGTCACCAATATGCAGGCGGGCATCGTTTTCGGCTTTGCGGGGCTTGTTGGCTATATCGTCAAAAAAATCAAAAAGGAACTTAAATCGCCGGATATAAAGACGGTTGCAACGGGAGGTTTTTCCGAGGTAATCGCAAAAGAGATAGACTGCATAGACTGCGTTGACAAACTGCTTACGTTAGACGGTCTTAAATATCTTTATTACTTAAACAGCACGGAGGCTTAAAAGAATGAGAAAAGTCGGAGTTGCCATATTGGGATTAGGGGTAGTAGGCGGCGGCACTTACAAAATGCTGACCGAACACAGGGAGTTCTACCAGAAAACGCAGGGCATAGACATCGTTGTTGAAAACGTCCTCGAACTCAACAAGCAGAAGGCGCTTGCGCTCGGCGTGCAGGAAAGCAAAATTGCTTCCAACATCGCCGAAATATGCTCCAACCCCGATGTGGACATAGTGGTGGAAGTAATGGGCGGAGTAGAACCTGCAAAAACGTTCGTACTGTCTGCCCTCAATGCCGGTAAATCTGTCGTAACTTCCAACAAAGAGCTGTTCTGCAAGTTCAACCACGAGCTTGAAAAGGCCGCAAAAAAGAACAACTGCGGACTCTTTTACGAAGCAAGCTGCGTGGGCGGCGTTCCCGTAATCCGCGCTCTTTTGGATAATTTGCAGGGCAACAAAGTGCTTTCGATGATGGGCATAATAAACGGTACCACCAACTATATTCTCACAAAGATGACCGACGAGAACGCCTCGTACGAGGAAGTGCTTAAAGAGGCGCAGAGGCTTGGTTATGCCGAGGCCAACCCTACGGCAGACGTAGAGGGCTTCGACGCTGCTTACAAGCTCTCCATTCTTTCCAGCCTCGCTTTCCACACTAAAATTCCCTTCTCGAAGATATACAGGGAGGGCATCACGCATATAACTGCCGAGGATATTCAGTACGGCAAACAGCTCGGCTACGCCCTCAAACTGCTTGCAATAGGCAAAAATACCGACGAGGGAATAGAGGTGCGCGTGCACCCCACCTATATTAAGAACACCCATCCGCTTGCAAGCGTAAAGGACAGCTATAACGCCGTATACATCACGGGCGACTGCGTTGAAGACGTTATGCTGTACGGCAGGGGCGCGGGCGCTATGCCCACGGCAAGCGCGATAGTGGGCGACGTAATCTATTGCGCAACCCATCCCAATTTCCGCTATTCCACATTCAAAAATACGGCGGAGGCAGACCCCGCTACGAAGTTTATCGATAATTTCAAGAGCGCTTACTATTTAAGGCTCAACGCGCACGATAAAGCCGGCGTGCTTGCGAAGGTTTCGTCCATTTTCTCGCGCCACAACATTTCTGTCGCGCAGATGATTCAGGAAGAGGACGGCGAAGACGGAAGGGTGCCCCTCGTGTTCGTCACCCACCAGACCAAGGAAAAGAGCATTATGAAGGCCGTTGAAGATATCAACGCCACGAACGACATTGCCGACGTCGTTTCGGTAATAAGGGTAGTGTCTTAAAATTTTAAGCGGCGGGGCATAACGCCCCGCCTTGTTTTTGTTATGAAAGTACTCATTGTTTTGAACGCCTATCAACGCGCAGGTTCGCAGACTGCCAAGGCCGAAAGGCTAAAAGAGGAGCTTGAAAAACTCGGCGCAGAGGTAAAGATAGTAAATAATTTCCGCCTTGCGGACGTGAAAAACGGCAATTCGATTTCGCCTTACGCCTGCAAGTGCGTGTTTCTTGATAAGGACAAGTCGGCGGCGTATCTTCTGGAAAAGGCGGGTTGCAGGCTGTATAACAGCGCCCGCGCGACAGAGCTGTGCGACGATAAAATGCTCACCCACGCCGCGCTGTGCGGGCAGGGAATTGCAATGCCGCATACCGTCTATGCGCCGCTGTGCTATTACCCCGACGCACCCGTGCCAACAGAATTTTTGAACGGGGTGGGCGAAAGCCTGGGTTTTCCGCTGGTGGCAAAGCTGTGCTACGGCTCGCTCGGTGCGGGAGTGTACCTTATACGCTCGCAGGAGGAGCTTTACGGGTTTGAAAGCCGCAATAAGTTGCAGGCACACTTATACCAGCAGTTCATCTCGCCAGCGGGGACCGACGTGAGGTGCATAGTTATAGGCGGCAAATTCGTGTGCGCGATGAAGAGGACGAATGACGGAGACTTCCGTTCAAACGTTGAACTCGGCGGCAGTGGCGAAAAGTTTACACCCGACGGCGAGATGATTGAAATGTGCGAAAAGTCCGCCCGCGTGCTCGGGCTCGATTATTGCGGTATAGATATTCTTATTGACGGAAACGGCAAAAAGTATCTGTGCGAAGTAAACTCCAACGCATTCTTTGCCGAGGCGGAGAGGGTGTGCGGAGTGAATATAGCAAAAAAATTCGCCGAACTTATTATTTCAGAATAAAAAACGCTTGCATTTTCGGCGCAAATTTAATATCATATTATAGGCTCGGCTGAAAGATTGCCGGGCGGCGATGCGGAGATGGCTGAGCGGTTTAAGGCGCACGATTGGAAATCGTGTGAGGTCAAAAGCCTCCGGAGGTTCAAATCCTCTTCTCCGCGCCAAAACGAGGGCGTGTAGCAAAAGCTACACGCCCTCGTTTTGGTATGAAATGTTGTAAAAGAAGAGGATTTGAAGAGGGGAGGTGCGAGCGAGAGCGAGCAGTTTGCGATAAAACTTATTTAAACGCGGAGTAAAATACGCAAACCGAACAGCGGACACCCGCTGTTCGCCAGCGCGTCTCCGCCACAGGAACAAATCCTCTTCTCCGCCTGCGTTATTTCTTGGTAAAAGTACAATTAATTATAAAATACGTTATGAACTTGCATAACTGCTTGCTATATGGTATAATAGTTTATAATAAATTTGTAAGAGGGTAAAGTGATGGATTATTCTGATATTTGCGATGAATGGAAACAACAACTGCTGATATATAACGGCATACTGTTTAACAATCAGATATTTGAAAATGATTACTCTGATAAGTTGTATTATGATTTCAATTGTGCGGAATATGAAATTTTAAGCAAAAAGTATAATCTTTCAAAGATAGCGGGAACAGGAAGCGCATTTGAAATGGCTTCACGCTTAACTGCATACTTTGCACCCGGACTTACCCATAAAGATGATTACGACAATCACATCGAATGTAACTCGCTGGCGCTGTTGGAATATAGCTTCAATAAACCCGAGTATGGAATAAACTGCGTAAATAAGTCCAAGATATTGCAGGAGTGTTGCCTTGCATTGGGGATATATGCAAGGCGTGTATGGCTTATGCCCTGTTCGCCGTATGACTATGACAATCACGTCGTAAACGAGATTTTCGATTACGGTTTACAAAAGTGGATTATGATTGATATGACAGCGAACGGGTATTTTCGGGATGAAAACAAAACTCCGCTGTCGGTTCTGGAAATGCGCAGCATATTTGCGCAAAACAAAATCTGTGAACTGGTAAAATTTTGCGATAAACCAGCTGAGGAATTTGCGGACCGCAATATGGAACAGATATTTTACAACAAATATTTTTCTAAAAATTTATTTTACATTATTGCGGAAAAAGTCAACCGCTTTGGCAACGGCGGCGCATTTTTAACTTTTTTGCCCGTGAACTTTAACGATGCAGCCCGGGACGCCGCCAACAGTGCTTTCCGTTCTGGCACAACTTTAAACAAAAATATTTTTGATTTCAAGCGCAGTAAAAGTTGTGATATAAAGTGCCTTACGGAAAAGCCTTTATAAATTTTTTTCAAATGTATTAACCTTTGACCGGCAAGAAACAATCAGCAGAAATGTAATTGATTATTGCAAAAAATTTTAAAGCCGCCCGCGCGTTTGACTTGCGCGGGCGGCTTAGTGTATAATTTAAGCGTTGAAATACTATGGGCGCGCAACAGGCGCGCCCCGTTCAAAGAGGTTTTTATGGACAAGAAAAGACTTGAAAAGTATGCCGACCTGATTGTAAAGTGCGGAATAAACGTGCAGCCCGGCCAGGAGGTTATTATCCGCTGTGATTTAGACCAGCCCGACTTTGTTGCTATGGTTGCGGAAAAGTGCTATCAGGCGGGCGCGGAGCGCGTTACCGTTGAATGGAGCTATATGCCCGTCACAAAACTTTCGTATATCTACCGCACGGAACAGTCGCTTTCTGACTTCAACGCGGCGGACGAGGCAAAGCTGAAACGCAGGTCGGAGGTGCTTCCCTGCCTCATATGGCTGGATTCCGACGACCCCGACGGGCTTACGGGCACCGACCACGAAAAGATTGCCAAGGCGCGTATGGCATCTTACCCCAAACAAAAGCCGTATATCGACGCTATGGAGAACAAATACCAGTGGTGCATAGCCGCCGTTCCCGGCAAGGCGTGGGCAAAGAAGGTTTTCCCCGACCTTGCGGAGGACGAGGCAATCGAAAAGCTGTGGGAGGCGATTTTGTATACATCCCGCATAGACGACGACCCCATAGCGGCGTGGAAAAAGCACAACGAAACGCTGGATAAGCGGTGCAAATTCCTCAACTCGTACAAGTTTGACCGCCTCGAATATAAAAGCTCCAACGGTACCGATTTCACCGTCGGTCTCATCGACAAGGGTATATTCGCGGGCGGCGGCGAAACCACGTTGGGCAGGGGCATTTACTTCAACCCCAACATTCCCAGCGAGGAGGTGTTCACCTCGCCTATGCGCGGAAGGGCAGACGGCAGAGTGGTTGCAACCAAGCCGCTTTCTTACCAGGGCAAGCTGATTGAAAACTTCTGGGTGGAGTTCAAAGACGGCAAAGTAGTTAAAACGCACGCAGAAAAGAACGGCGACCTTCTGGAACAGATGGTTAAGATGGACGAGGGTGCGGCCTATCTTGGCGAGTGCGCACTGATTGCCTATGATTCGCCCATAAACAACACGGGTATTCTGTTCTACAACACTCTGTTCGACGAAAATGCAAGCTGCCATCTGGCGCTCGGCAGGGGCTTCAACAACTGTCTTGAAAACTACGAAAATTATTCGGTGGAGCAGTGCAAAGAAATCGGCATAAACGATTCGATGATTCACGTCGACTTTATGATAGGCAGCAAAGATATGTCGATTGTGGGCGTAACCAAAGACGGCAAGCGCGTCCGGATTTTCAAGGACGGCAACTGGGCCATCTGAATTTTAATTTGTTGTTAATATAAAAACGGCGCGCGATGAGTTCTCATCGCGCGACGTTTTCTATATACAAAATCAGATGAGGTGCAGAACGTAAAATTTTAAGTAGTGCGTTTCGTCGGCGCACACAAGGGAAGGGTGGTCAGGCGCCTGCGTCTTTACCTCGACGCTCCTCACCGTCCGTCCGCTCTCTTTGGCGGCCTCGGTCAACATTCTTTCAAACAGGGTGGAGGTCATATAATGCGAGCAGGAACAGGTTATAAGGAAGCCGCCGCTTTTAACCAGCTTCATACCCTGGATATTTATATCCTTATATCCGCGGTAGGCGTCCTTAACCTCGTCGGCGGTCTTGCAGAAGGCGGGAGGGTCGAGTATAACGAGGTCGAACTTCTTTCCGCTCTTTCTGAAATCGCGCAGAATGGCAAACGCGTCGCCGCACACCGTGTTCACGTTGTCAAGCCCGTTCAAACGGACATTCTTCATTACGCTGTCGAGCGCGGGTTGCGAAACGTCGCACGCAGTCACGCTCTTTGCAACGGTCGCACAGTTCACCGTAAAGCCGCCGCTGTTGCAGAAGCAGTCTAAAACCTCGCCGCCCGCGGCGTACCTGCGCGCTGCAAATCTGTTCTCTTTCTGGTCCAGAAAGTAGCCCGTCTTTTGTCCGTTCTTTATATCCACAAGCATTTTAAGCCCGTTTTCAACTATTTCTACCTCGTCGGGCACTTCGCCGTAAAGGGTGCCCTTTACCTCTGCAAGCCCCTCTTTTTTTCGGAGTACCACGTCGCTGCGCTCGAAAATTCCCTTGGGATGAAATATTTCGGCAAGGCAGTCTGCAATAAGCTGTTTTCTAAGGTCGATGCCGAGCGAGAGGCACTGCACGGCAAGGTAGTCGCCGTATTTATCGACGATGAGCGCGGGCAGGCTGTCAGCCTCGGCGAAAACTACGCGGCAGCAGTTTTCGTACCCTAATTTTCTGCGGTATTCCCACGCTTCGCGCAGGCGATTCGAATAAAATTCCCTGTCGTCAACCTCGTCGCCGCGTATGAATATGCGCACGAGTATTTTTGAGGCGTGGTTTATATAGCCCTTGCCTATAAACCTGCCGTCATTTGAGAATACAGAGGCGAGCGAGCCGTTTTTATCCTTGCCCTCGATTCTTGCCACCTCGTTGGCGTAAACCCAGCTGTGCCCAGCGACGATGCGCTTTTCTTCGTTCTTTTTAAGGTAAATTTCGTATGCCATAACATAAGTTTATCAAAGGCGGCGTTTAAATGCAAATATAAAAGGAATATATTTGATTTTCAGGCGAAAAAATGTTAAAATTTATGCGATATGAAAAAGTTGCTCAAATATCTTGTAAGCTATAAAAAGGAGAGCATTCTTGCGCCGCTTTTCAAGTTTCTGGAAGCGTGCTTCGAGCTGATAGTGCCGCTCGTCGTTTCTGCAATAATAGATAACGGCATTACCGCCGGCAGGGGAGCGGTGTATGTTGTGGAGATGTGCCTGGTGCTTGTGGCGCTCGGCGCGGTGGGGCTTGTGAGCGCCGTTTTTGCACAGTACTTTGCAGCAAAGGCCGCTGCGGGATTTGCAAAGCATCTGAGGCACGATTTGTTCAATAAGATGCAGACGCTCTCTTATTCCGAGATTGACGGACTTGGAACCTCGCGTATGATAACGCGTATGACGAGCGACGTAAACCAGGTACAGAGCGGCGTGAATATGGTGCTACGCCTGTTTATGCGCTCCCCCGTAATCGTGTTCGGCGCAATGATATGCGCATTTGCAATCGACGCTTTCGCAGGCGGAATTTTTGCAATATCCATTGCCGTGCTGTGCGTGATTGTGTTCGGTATACTTCTTGTAACCATTCCCCTCTACCGCAAGGTGCAGGGCAACCTCGACGGCATAACAACGTACACGCGCGAAGCGCTTACCGGCGCACGCGTTATACGCGCTTTCTGCGACGAGGACAAGGAGATTGCGGCGTTCAATAAAAGAAACGCGCAGTTGAAGCGCTCGCAGACATTTGCGGGCAGAATCTCTGCGCTGATGAACCCGCTCACCTACGCGGTTATAAACGTGGGCATAATAGCGCTCATCTATACGGGCGCGATAAAGGTGGATGCAGGCACACTTTCGACGGGCGACGTAGTGGCGCTGTATAACTATATGTCGCAGATACTCGTCGAGCTTGTCAAACTTGCAAACCTGATAATTACCGTCACCAAGTCGTTTGCGTGCGCGGGCAGGCTGAGCGAGGTTCTGGATATGCAGCCTTCGCTGGTGCGCGGCTCCGCAGAAAAGCACGATGGTATGCCCTACATAAAGTTTGACAACGTGAGTATGAAGTACTCCGCCGACGCGGGCAACGCGCTTACAGCCGTAAGTTTTACCGCAGAGCGCGGCGAGACGATAGGCGTAATAGGCGGCACGGGCTCGGGCAAAACTACGCTCGTCAACCTGATACCGCACTTTTACGACGCGAACGAGGGAGCGGTGTATATAGACGGCGTAAACGTGAACGGCTACGGCGACGATGAAATACGCGGCAGGTGCGGCGTAGTTCCGCAGAAGGCTGTGCTGTTCAACGGCACCATTGCCGAAAACCTGCGCTGGGGCAAGCCCGACGCCACTGACGAAGAGCTGCTTGAAGCCGTGGAGTGCGCCCAGGCTGCGGACGTGATAAAATCCAAGCGCGACGGACTGAACGAGAGGGTGGAACAGGGCGGACTGAACTTTTCGGGCGGACAGAGGCAGAGGCTTACCATTGCCCGCGCCCTTGTAAGAAAGCCCGATATTCTCATACTTGACGACAGCGCCTCTGCGCTCGACTACGCCACCGACGCCAAACTCAGGCAGTCGCTCAGAAATCTTGACTACAAGCCTACGGTTTTCATAGTTTCGCAACGCACGTCGTCTATAAGAAACGCCGATAAAATTATAGTTCTCGACCACGGCAACGTGGCGGGCATAGGCACGCACGAATATCTGCTTGAAAACTGCGCGCTCTATCGCGAAATTCACTATTCGCAATACGAAAAAAAGGAGGGAGCCTGATTTATGCGACCTCTCAACCAGAAACAGACCGTAAAGCGTATATTCAGACAGTTAAAGGGCTATATACCGCTCATAATTCTTTCGCTTTTAATGGCGGTAATCACCGTTGCGGGCAACATAATAGTTCCGATTTTCTTCGGCGAAGCCATAAACCTGATAGCAGAGGGCGGCAGCGACATTGAGGGTATACTTCGCTATTTTGCCGTAACAGGTGCGCTGATTGCAGTTACCTGCCTTTCGCAGTGGCTGATGAACGTGATAAACAACAAGATTACGTTTTCGGTGACCGAGGACATAAGAAAAGAGGCGTTCGAACACATTCAGCGACTGCCGCTCAGATACCTCGACGCGCACCCCTACGGCGACATTGTAAGCAGAAACATTGCCGACGTTGACCAGTTTGCCGACGGACTTTTGATGGGCTTTACCCAGTTCTTTACGGGCGTGCTCACCATAATAAGCGTGCTCGTGATGATGTTCGTTTTAAACTGGATAATAGCGCTCGCCGTGTTCGTGCTCACGCCGCTTTCGCTCTTTATTGCAAAGTTCATTTCAACCAGAACTTACAGGCTTTTCCGCACAAATTCGCAGATACGCGGCGAACAGACCGCCTTTATCGACGAAATGGTGGGCAACCTCAAAGTAGTTCAGGCATTTTCGCACGAGGGCGAAAATTCAGAAAAGTTTGACGAGATAAACGAAAGGCTTTCAAAGGCGTCTCTCGATGCGACCTTCTTCTCGTCGCTGCCCAATCCCACGACGAGGTTCGTAAACTCGCTTGTATATGCCGCGGTTGCGCTTGCGGGCGCGCTCACCATTATTTACCCGTCGGTTCTGCCCGTCGCCTTCAACGTGGGCAAGCTGACCACGCTTTTAAGCTACGCCAACCAATACACCAAGCCGTTCAACGAAATTACGGGCGTGATAACCGAACTGCAAAACGCCATTGCGTGCGCGGGCAGAATTTACGAACTTATCGACGAGCCCGCGCAGATTCCCGATAAAGAGGACGCCGCGGTGCTTGAAAGCGCGAAGGGGGAAGTAGATTTCAAGGACGTCTGCTTCTCTTACAGCGAAGAAAGGAAGCTGATAGAAAACCTCAACATAGCCGTAAAGGCGGGGCAGAGGATAGCCATAGTAGGGCCCACGGGCTGCGGCAAGACGACTTTAATCAACCTTTTGATGCGCTTTTACGACGTAGACGGCGGAAGCATAAGCGTGGACGGCACCGACATACGCGACATAACGCGCCATTCGCTGCGCCGCAACTACGGTATGGTATTGCAGGATACCTGGCTGAAAAGCGGCACAATAAAGCAGAACATTGCAATGGGCAAGCCAGACGCCACCGACGAAGAGATTACAGAGGCGGCAAAGAACGCGCATTCGCACAAGTTTATAATTCAGCTCGAAAACGGGTACGACACGGTGATTTCGGAGGATGGCGGAAACCTTTCGCAGGGGCAGAAACAGCTTTTGTGTATAACGCGAATAATGCTCACCCTGCCGCCGATGCTCATTCTGGACGAGGCAACCTCCTCGATAGATACGCGCACCGAAATGCAGATTCAGGAGGCGTTCACGCAGATGATGCAGGGCAGGACGTGCTTTATAGTTGCGCACAGGCTGTCTACCGTAAAGAATGCCGACCTCATACTCGTAATGCGCGACGGCAAAATAATAGAGCAGGGCAAGCACGAAGAGCTGATTGCGCTCGGCGGATTTTATAATAAACTTTACAACAGCCAGTTTGCAATTTGACTAAGCCGTAAAAAAATAGTATAATATCTGCCGTAAATTTTTTATAAATTTTCGAGCGGCGACGCGGCTATGGCCAAAAAACATACTTATTTAGGCCGCGGAGCGGACCCAATTTATAATTCCGGAGAAATAAATGCTTCAAGTAAACAACGTATCGCTGCAATACGGCAGCAAAAAACTGTTCGAGGACGTAAACCTTAAATTCACCAAAGGCAACTGCTACGGCATAATCGGCGCCAACGGTGCGGGTAAGTCTACGTTCTTAAAGATTCTCAGCGGCGAAATCGAGCCCAACAAGGGCGAAGTTACGCTTGACAAGACGGAGAGAATGTCCGTTTTGCAGCAGAACCAGAACGCGTTCGACAACGTCACCGTTTTAAGGGCTGTTATGCTCGGGCATAAGCGCCTTGTCCGCATAATGGACGAAAAGGAGGCGCTGTACGCAAAGGCCGACTTCACCGAAGAGGACGGCGTGCGCGCAAGCGAGCTTGAAGCCGAATTTGCCGAGCTGGGCGGCTGGGAGGCCGAATATGAGGCGCAGACGCTTTTGAACGAGCTCGACATACCCGAAGAATACCACAATATGATGATGGCCGACCTCGACGCAAAGCGCAAAGTAAAGGTGTTGCTTGCGCAGGCGCTTTTCGGCAATCCCGACGTGCTTCTTTTGGACGAGCCCACCAACAACCTCGACATAAAGACGGTGCGCTGGCTTGAAAATTATCTGCTCGATTTTGAAAACACCATAATCATCGTTTCGCATAACAGGCACTTTTTAAACAAGGTATGCACGCACATCTGCGACGTGGACTATGGCAAGATAAATATGATGCTCGGCAACTACGACTTCTGGTACGAAACCAGCCAGCTCCTCGCGCGGCAGCAGCGCGACCAGAACAAGAAGAACGAGCAGAGGGCGAAGGAGTTGCAGGACTTCATTGCAAGATTCGCCGCCAACGCCTCCAAGTCGAGGCAGGCGACTTCGAGAAAGAAGGAACTTGAAAAGCTCACCATATCAGACTTCAAGCCTTCGCTCAGGAAATATCCGTATATCGATTTTAAGTACGAAAAGGAACTCGGAAACGATATACTTATGGTGGAAAACCTCACCAAAAAGGGATATTTCGAAAACGTTTCGTTCACCGTTCAGCGCGACGACAAGATAGGTATCGTATCTGACAAGAGCACGACTATCACAATGCTTTACGACATCCTTATGGGCAAGGTTCAGCCCGACGGCGGCACTGTAAAGTGGGGCAAGACGGTTACGGCTTCGTACTTCCCCGAAAACAACAACGAATATTTCCAGAACTGCGAGCTTACACTCGTGCAGTGGCTCAGTCAGTTTTCAAAAGACCACTACGAAGAGTATCTGCGCGGCTGGCTGGGAAGAATGTTGTTTTCAGGCGAAGAGGCGTTGAAGCAGGCCAAAGTACTTTCCGGCGGCGAAAAGGTAAGGTGTATGCTTGCCAAAATGATGCTTGAAGGCGGAAACTTCCTTATTCTTGACGAGCCGACGAACCACCTCGACCTCGAAAGTATCACCGCGCTCAACAACGGAATGAAGAACTTCAAGGGTTGTATGCTTTTTACCTCGCACGACCAGGAGCTGATGAACACCGTCGGCAACCGCATAATCGAAATAAACGGCACCAAGACGTTCGACAAGAACATAACTTACGATGAGTATATCGACTTAATAACTCAGTAACGAATATATAGTTTAATATTGTAAAATAATCGCCGCAGGCTTCAACGCAAATATTGTTGCCTGCGGCTTTTTTATGCGGATTGATAAAATAATCGGCCTGATAAAACCGATGAAGAGTAACAGAGAAAACAGCGTCAATATGCGCGCAAA
The DNA here is from genome assembly GCA_900549005.1 of uncultured Eubacteriales bacterium. Lineage (GTDB taxonomy): Bacteria > Bacillota > Clostridia > Christensenellales > Borkfalkiaceae > Coproplasma > Coproplasma stercorigallinarum. The sequence goes on from URMT01000002.1 coordinate 35,939, forward strand.
AGCGCGAAACGACAGCATTTAAGCTGTTACCCCATAATGCGCCCAATGATTATTTTACAATATTCGACAGTATTTTTAAAAATATTACAATTTTTGTAAATAAATTTAATGAATATTTTACAAAAATACTTTACTTTTGCCATTTTGCGTTGTATAATCGTATTTGTCAAACAAAATAAGTCAAAAAAATTTTTCGGAGGACAATATGAAAACGGCAAATATCGTAATACTTGAAAGTAGTGAAGAGTTTTTGGACGAGCTTAAAAATTACTTCGACGGCAAAGACGAGTTCAATGTGTGCGCGGTGACCGGCAGCGGCAATGCAGGCATGGAGTACATAGAAACTTACAAGCCCGACGTAGTTATTTTAAACCTCGTTTTAAGCGGGCGCGACGGCTTCGGCGTTCTGGACTATATAAAGAACAATTGCCCGGAATGTCAGTCGATAGTGGTTTCAAACTTTTCTGACGAAAAGATTGTTAACTCGGCTATCTCTCACGGCGCAAAGTATTACTTTGTTAAACCGGTTGACCCTCAGAGCATCGCCGAAAGGGTAACCGACATACTTTCTGAAAAGGCAGTCGAATATAAGGTTGCCGCAGATGTAAGGGCCAAGCGCAGAATAGCCTCTCTCGACGAAAAGATATCGAATATCTTTATTTCGATAGGAATACCGCCGCACATAAAGGGCTATGTCTATCTGCGCGAAGGAATCAAAATGGCAATCGAAAATCCTTCGGTAATAAACAACGTAACAAAGGAGCTGTATCCAAGCATCGGAAAGAAGTTCGATACTACGGCCAGCAAAGTTGAACGCGCCATCCGCCACGCCATAGAAGTTGCGTGGAACAGGGGCAGGGTAGAGGCAATAAACGCAATTTTCGGCGTAAGAGTGTACATAGGCAGCGAACGCCCCACAAACAGCGAGTTTATTGCGCTTGTCGCCGATAAACTTATCCTCGAAGAGTTGTTATAAATAAATTTGAATAGTACTATGTCAGACATAATCATTATTTATCGCTACTGATTGCTCATATGGTTTACCTTATTATTATCACCGCTATTATTATCACCACTGCGGGAGCAAAAAATTTTTGCTCCCGCAGTGGTGTTTTTAGAAGAGGAGTTTATCTGATGTTAGTCAAAAACATATAACCGAAAACAGCTTTGCAGGCGTTACGCCTTAAAAACGCTTGCATTTTTGCGAAACGTATTATATAATTTAGAAGCTTGCCGCTGTGGTGGAATTGGCAGACGCGATGGACTCAAAATCCATTGGTAGTGATACCATATCGGTTCGACCCCGATCAGCGGCACCACAATTTGCTTATCCCCGTACAAACACCGTACGGGGATATTTTTCTTTCGCGTCTTTGCGCTAAGCTTATGTGCTCGCCTGGGAAAGAAAGTTTCTTTAAAGTGTTTGGTTGCAAATTTTCTGGCGGAGTAGCGGGACGGACAGGGACAGCAGCGGCACGGCAACCGGCGCGCCGATTCAACGCAAAAAATTTAATTGCGCGCATTTTTGCGATTTCCGCATATTTCTGTTGCGAAAATGCGCCGTGAATGGTAAAATTTTATCTATGGATAAACTCGTTCTGATTGACGGCAACAGCCTGTTAAACCGTGCGTTCTATGCAACGCCCGTATTTTCAACAAAAAGCGGACAGCCTACCAATGCAATTTTCGGTTTTACCAAACTGATTTTAAAAATACTTTCCGATTTGAAGCCCGAATATCTGATTGTGGCTTTTGACCTTAAAGCGCCCACATTCAGGCACAAGATGTACGAAGGCTATAAGTCAACGCGCAAAGGTATGCCCGACGAGCTTGCTGCTCAGGTCGAGCCGCTCAAATGCCTGCTCGGCGAAATGAAAATTGCCACCTGTGCGAAAGAGGGCTACGAAGCCGACGACATTATAGGCACGCTTTCCGATAAATTCGACGTGCATTCCTATATCTATACGGGCGACCGCGACAGCTATCAGCTCGTCAATGAAAAGACCGACGTTTATTTTACAAAGCGCGGCGTTTCTGACCTTTTGAAGCTGAATAAAGATAACTTCAAAGAGGAAACGGGGCTGGAACCTTCGCAGATAATCGATTTGAAGGCGCTTATGGGCGACAAGTCTGACGACATCCCCGGCGTCGCGGGTATCGGCGAAAAGACGGCACGCGGACTGATTGAAAAGTACGGCACGCTGGACGGGGTTTACGGGCATATAGATGAAATCAAAGGCGCGCTTAAAGAAAAGCTGATAAACGGCAAAGAGAGCGCTTACCTTTCTTACACGCTTGCCACAATCGACAGAAAATGCGACATTGAAATAGACCTTTCCACCTGCCGCGCACCGGGCAAATTTTCTGCCGAAGTAAGAAAGATGTTTTCTGAATTTGAATTCCGCAGCCTGAACAGGGACGAGTACTTTGACGAGAATTCCGCAGCGGTGAGCAACAGCGCCGTCGTATATCCCGAAATTGTTAAAATCTGCAATTATTCAGACTTTGAAAGGGCGGTTGCGGGGCAGAAGCAACTTTGCGCCGACTTTGACGGGCGATGCCTGCACTTATATTATGGCACGTGCGAATACCTAGCATTGTGCAGCGACGACCTGCTCGGCGAAAATATGCCGCACGACGACTTCGAGCGCGCCCTTTCGCATATTTTTTCCGACAGGGAACGCACGATAAATTTGTTTGACTGCAAGGCGGCAATGCACGAACTTGAAAAATGGAACGTGCCTTTTGAGTGCGGCTTCGACGACCTTTCGCTCATAGTCTATCTCTGCGGAGAATCGGGCGGAGAAACGCTGAAACAGTTGTGCGAAAACCATATGCTCGACTGCAATTTCCGCGCGTTCTGCGTAAGCAGACTGTTTGTCGAATACCGTAAAACGCTTGAAGATACCGACTGCGCTCGTCTTTACACATATATAGAAAAGCCGCTTATAAAAGTACTTTACGATATGGAGAGCGACGGCGTTTCGGTAAGCGCAGAAGCTCTTTCGGCTCTCGGCAAACAATACACCTCAATAACGGCCGCGCTTTCGGAAGAAATTTTCAGCGACTGCGGCTGTCGGTTCAATATAAATTCGCCTTCGCAGCTCGGCGAAGTGCTGTTTGAAAAACTCGGACTCAAATCGGGCAAGAAGGGCAAGAATGGCAAATACTCGACAAATGCCGAAATTCTTGAAAAACTTGCCGAAGAAAACCCCGTTGCGGGCAAAGTTCTCAGATACAGGTTTTATCAGAAGCTGCTCTCAACGTACATTACAGGTTTACAGCCGTTTATAGATAAAAACGGTCTTGTTCACACGACTTATAATCAGACGATAACGGCGACGGGCAGGCTTTCGAGCACCAATCCCAACCTGCAAAACATACCTATAAGGGAAGAAGAGGGCAGGGAACTGAGGAAGGTGTTCGTTCCGCGCGAGGGCAATATCTTTCTCGACGCCGATTACTCGCAGATTGAACTGCGCCTTTTAGCGCACTTTTCGGGTTGCAAAGAGCTGGTTGAGGCGTACAACGAGGGTAAGGACATACACTCGATAACGGCTTCGCAGGTGTTCGGCGTGCCGCTTGAAGAAGTTACGCCCAAAATGCGAAGAGAGGCAAAGGCCGTAAACTTCGGAATAATTTACGGCATAAGCGAATTCGGCCTTGCCCGCAACTTAGGCATACCGTACGGCACCGCCAAAAACTATATAGAAAAGTACTTTGCCACTTACAGTGCGGTAAAAGAGTATATGAATTCAAACGTTGCTTTTGCGCGGGAACACGGGTACGTGACTACCCTGACGGGCAGAAGGCGCTTCATACCCGAAATCAAGTCGCCCAACGCCAACCTGCGGCAGTTCGGCGAGCGCGCCGCAATGAATATGCCCCTGCAAGGTTCAAGCGCAGACATAATCAAAATAGCTATGATTAACGTGCACAACAGGCTTAAAAGCGAAGGGCTTAAAGCCAGGCTTATTTTGCAGGTGCACGACGAACTTGTGCTGGACTGCCCCGAAAACGAAGGAGAGAGGGCAGCTGAAATTCTTAAACACGAAATGGAAAACGCCGTAAAGCTCACCGTGCCGCTCACGGTAGAGGTGCACAGCGGAAAGAACTGGTACGATGCAAAGTAACAAAAAAATTTACGCCATAACGGGCGGGATAGGGTGCGGCAAGACGGCCGTTTCGCAGATTATAAGAAAAGAGGGCTATCCCGTATTTTCCTGCGATGAAATCTACGCCGCGCTTGTGCGCGGCGGCAAAATGGTACGCGCTATCGAAAGGGAATTTAGCGGCGTGACGGCGGCAGACGGGTCGCTGGACAGGCAAAAGCTGTCGGCTAAGGTTTTCGGCAATCCTGCCGCCCTGCAAAAGCTGAACCAAATTACGCACCCTGCCATACTTGACGGGTTGTTCAGGCTTGCGTCCGAATCGGAAAGCAGTACGGTATTCTGCGAAGTGCCTTTATTTTTTGAAGCCGGGTTGCAGAACAGATTTGACGGGGCGATAGTCGTAGTCCGCAGTCTTGAAAAGCGCGTTCAGGCGGTTATCGAAAGAAGCGGAATAAGCCGTGAAGAGGTGCTCGCGCGCATAAATTCGCAGTTCGATTATTCGTCCGCCGACCTTTCGGGATATTATATTGTAACTAACGATGGCAACATAGACGATTTGGCGCAAAAAGTTAAAAAAATTCTGCAAAACATAGCAAATTTGACTTGACATAGACGGCGATTTATTATAGAATAATTCTCGCTTGTGAGCAAGAAACGCACTCATGGCGGAATTGGCAGACGCGCAAGACTAAGGATCTTGTGGAGCGATCCATGCAGGTTCAACTCCTGTTGAGTGCACCAACAAAAAGAGGCAAGGATATCACCTTGCCTCTTTTTGTTGGTATAAATCTTGTAATATCAACAGGAGTTGATGGTGGAGGCGCGAACGGTGACCGCAGTGCGGCGGTTTATTCGCAATATTCCGCACAAGACCGCGCCGCCAAAGGCGCAACTCCTGTTGAGTGGCTGTTACTATTATACCTGTAAAACAAAAAAGAGGCGCGAATCAATGCGCCTCTTTTTAAATGAGTTTACAATTTATTCCTTAACGGAAAACTGGTCTTTGCCGACAGAGCAAAGGGGGCACTCGAAATCAGCGGGAACGTCTTCCCATTTCGTGCCGGGGGCAATGCCGTATTCGGGCGCGCCTTCTTCCTCGTTATATTCCCAGCCGCAAACGTCGCATACGTAAGTCATAACAGCAATTCTCCTTTAACAGATTTATTATATATCTTATCAAGATACATTCTTATTATAGCATCTGTTTGTGGTAAAGTCAAGTCTGAAATTGTAAAAAATCTGTCAAAATTTACCGTAAGCGCGCACCGACGCGATTTCTTTACCGATAATCATTAAAATTTACCTGCACTTCCGCTAAAAAAATAGCAAAATGTTCTAAAAATTTGAATTTCAGTCTTGATAAATGAATATTTATGTGATAAAATAAATAAGGTGATACAAGCCTTCGGGACAGGGCGCGCCGTCTGATAGCGGCATACAACGCGAAGGGCGCGTGCTGTAAAAATATAAAAGTATTAAATTTTTTGGGGGACACAAGTTATGCTAAGAAAAAAAGAGTGTGTAGCAATGCTTCTCGCCGGCGGACAGGGCAGTCGCCTGTACGCTCTGACGAGCAACATAGCAAAACCTGCCGTATCGTTTGGCGCGAAGTACAGAATTATAGACTTTCCTCTGTCTAACTGTATAAATTCGGGCATAGACACGGTAGGCGTGCTTACACAGTACCAGCCTCTCGTTCTCAACGAGTACGTGGGCAACGGACAGCCCTGGGACCTCGACCGCACATTCGGCGGCGTGCACATCCTTTCGCCTTACGAGGCAAAGAAGTCAACTTCGTGGTATAAAGGCACGGCGAACGCCATCTACCAGAACATACGCTTTATGAAGATGTACGACCCCGACTACGTTCTTATACTTTCGGGCGACCACATCTATAAGATGGAGTACGACAAGATGTTGCAGGCGCACAAAGATTCGGGCGCGGACTGCACGATTGCCTGTATGGAAGTGCCTATGAAAGAGGCTTCGCGCTTCGGCATTCTCAACACCAATCCCGACGGCTCTATCTATGAATTTGAAGAAAAGCCCGCAAAACCCAAGAGCAATCTGGCTTCGATGGGCATTTACATATTCAGCGCAGACAAGCTGTATAAATATCTCGAACTCGACGAAGAGGACCCCAAGTCTGAAAAAGACTTCGGCAAGAACATACTTCCTGCAATGCTTAATGCGGGCGAAAAGATGATGTCGTACCGCTTCTCGGGATACTGGAAAGACGTAGGCACCATAAGCTCGCTGCTCGAAGCGAATATGGACCTCTTAGGCGTAGCCCCCAAATTTGACCTCGACGACCAGGACCACGTAATACATTCAAGAAGTCCTCTGTCGCCCCCCGCATACGTTGAAGGCGAGGTTATAAACAGCCTCGTTGCTAACGGCAGCGAAATAGAGGGCAAGATAGTAAACTCCGTTATAGGCACCAACTGCATAGTGGAAGAGGGCGCAACCGTATGCGACAGCGTACTTATGGGAAACATAACCGTAAAGAAGGGCGCCACGATAAATTATTCTATAATAGATGAAGAAGTAACCATAGGCGAGAATGCTGCGATTGGCGCGGCAAAGGAAGAGGCCTGCAAAGTCGAAGGAAAGACGGCGGGCATAACGGTGCTGGGCAGAGGCATAAACGTTAAAGACGGCGGCAGCGTTGCCGCGGGCGAAATTGTGGATAAGGACGTATAAGGGAGGAAAGTATTTATGGCTACCACTGTCGGAGTAATTTTTTCAAGCATCAACGACGAGAACGTGCCCGAGCTGACCAGAGTGAGGTCGATGGGTTCCGTTCCCTACGGCGGCAGATACCGCCTGATAGATTTTGCGCTCTCGAATATGGTGAACTCGGGAATCACCACCGTGGGCGTAATAACAAAGCAGAATTACCAGTCGCTTATGGACCATCTCGGCACTGGCAAAGACTGGGACCTTGCAAGAAAGGAGGGCGGCCTCATACTTCTGCCCCCTTACAGCGACGAATCGGAAACGCTTTATAAGGGCAGGCTGGAAGCCTTGAAGGGCGCGACGGCTTTTCTTAAAAAGTGCAAGCAGGACTATGTGGTCCTTTCGGACAGCGATTCTGTGTACAAGCTCGATTACAGCGACGTAATCAAATTCCACGAAGAGAAGAATGCCGACCTCACGCTCGTTTATCACGAACACGAAGTTTCAAGGTCGCGCTACTATCTGACTTTCGAGACCGATAAGGACGAAAAGATTAAAGAAATTTCTATCAACCCCGTAACCACAGGCGTTAAGAAAAATTACATAAACGTAATGGTTGCGCGCACGTCCTTCCTTCTCAACCTCATACAGGACGCCATACAGCGCGGCTATACCAGCTTCGGCAGGGATATCCTCGTGCCCGGCGTGAAGAACCTCAAACTTTACGGCTATAAGATGAGCGGCTATTATGCCGACATCGATTCGCTCGTTGCCTACTTCAACTCCAATATGGACCTTTTGAACAAGGACATAAGGAAGGAAGTTTTCGGCAACAGGGACGTTTACACCAAAGTAAACGACAGCGCTCCCGCAAAGTTCACCGATACTGCCGTGGTTAAAAATTCGCTCATCTCCGACGGCTGCCTGATTGAAGGCACGGTTGAAAACTGCATACTTTTCCGCGGCGTAAAGATAGGCAAGGGTGCGGTAGTCAGAAACTGCATACTTATGACGGATAACTACGTCGGCCACGACTGCAACCTTGCATACGTTGTAAGCGACAAGAATACAATCATCCGCGACAACAGGGTGCTTGCAGGCTGCGAAATCAAACCTTACTTCATAGGAAAAGGCTCGCTTATATAAATATAAGGTATAGCGGGAGGAGTTATGGCTACTGAAAATATTAACGAAAAGGCCGTGACTGCAAAGGTGAGGAAGGGCGTGCGCATTGCTTCGGCTACGCCCGTCCACCGCAGAACTACGGCAGCCGCCAAGGCGGTAAAGGAGGCTGAGGTGCCCGTACAGGCAGAACCCGTCGCAATGAGCGACAAGAAAAAGATTTTATTCGTGGCGTCGGAATGCACGCCATTCATTCAGACCGGCGGACTTGCCGAAGTTGTAGGCTCGCTTTCAAAGGCGCTTGCCGCAACGGGCAAATTCGACGTGCGCGTAGTAGTTCCTATGTATTCCGACATAAAGTGGGAATTCAAACAGCAGTTCAACTATATTGGCAACATCTACGTTCCCCTCGCGTGGAGGAACCAGTATTGCGGAATATTCACTTACGAAAAGGACGGAGTTACGTTCTATTTCCTTGACAACGAATTCTATTTCAAGCGCCCGGGATGCTACGGCTATTTCGACGACGGCGAAAGATTTGCTTTCTTCTCGCGCAGCGTTCTCGAAATTATGCCCTTCATCAATTTCTATCCCGACATAATGCACTGCCACGACTGGCAGGCGGCGCTGGCGGCAATCTACCTCAAAACAAACTATTGTTTCAGGCAGGAATATCAGTTTATAAGGGCGCTGTTCACCATTCACAACATAGAGTATCAGGGAATATACTCTATGGATATCCTCAGCGACCTGTTCGACATCTACGGCACCTATGCCGGGCTGGTTGAATACAACAACTGCATAAACCTTATGAAGGGTGCAATAGAATGTTGCGAAAGGTTTTCCACCGTAAGCCCGACGTATGCGGACGAAATTAAAAACCCCTATTTCTCGCACGGGCTCGACCCGATAATAAGGAAGAACGAGTTCAAGCTGACGGGCATACTCAACGGCATAGACGATATGGGCTACAATCCCAAGTACGACAAGCATCTGTTTGCGCCCTACTCGCCCGAAGACTTTGCAGGCAAGAAGGTGTGCAAGTCTGAGCTTCAACGTATGCTCGGACTGAACGACAGCGAAAATACGCCGATTGTGGCTATGATTTCCCGTCTGGCCGCGCACAAGGGCCTCGACCTCGTGACCACGGTCATAGACGAAATTTTGCAGGACGACGTTCAGTTTGTGCTTCTCGGCACGGGCGAATCGCACTTCGAAGGCTGGTTTGCCGACCTTGCAAGGCGCTACCCCGGAAAAGTAAGCGCGAATATAATGTTCAACGGTGACCTCTCGCGCAAAATTTATTCGGGCGCAGACATATTCCTTATGCCCTCGAAGTCTGAACCCTGCGGCCTTTCGCAGATGATTGCCTGCCGCTACGGCACAATTCCCGTGGTAAGGGAGACGGGCGGACTTAAAGACAGCATAAAGCCGCTTGAAAACGGATATACGTTTACCAACTACAACGCGCACGATATGATGTATGTTGTACGCGAGGCGATAGCCGATTATAAAAACAAGGAAGAGTGGTCAAAACTTATGTACAGGGCGGCGACGACCGATTTCAGCTGGAACCAGTCGGCAAAGCAGTACGAAGCGCTCTACTTCGATATGCTCAGATATTGATTGTGCGATGTCGGCAATGCGCGTATAATTCATATGATAAAATATATTGTTATATAGTTTAAATACTTAAAGACCTTTCTTTTGCGGAAAGGTCTTTAAGTGGTAAATAAAACAATTTTTACAGGAGAAAGGAGAACAGTTTCAAGAATGAGCAACACTATAACCGAAAAGGAAGTAAAGGAGGCAATTAAGGGCAAATTGTCGCGCTACTTCGGCGTAAGCCCCACCGAGGCGACGGAGGAACAGATGTATAAAGCCGTCGTTATGAGCGTGAGGGACATTTTGCTCGAAAAGAGGCAGCAATTCCATAAAAAAGTAAAGGCAAAGCGCGCAAAACGCGTATATTACCTCTGTATGGAATTCCTCCTCGGCAGGTCGCTCAAAAACAGCATTTACAACCTCAGCGCAACCGACGTATACAAAAAAGTGATTTCTTCCTATGGCTTCAATCTGGAAGACCTGTATGAACTCGAACCTGACGCAGGCCTCGGCAACGGCGGCCTCGGCAGGCTTGCCGCCTGCTTTATGGACGCGCTTGCAACGGGCAACTACCCCGCGATGGGCTATTCGCTCCGCTACGAATACGGCCTCTTTAAGCAGAAGATAGTTGACGGCTGGCAGATTGAGCTGCCCGACGTATGGCTGCCCGGCGGCGAGGTATGGCTCACCAACAGAAGCGATAAATCATTCATTGTAAGGTTCGACGGCCAGATTCAGGAAAAGTGGACCAAGTACGGTATGCAGACCGAATACGTTAATTGCACGGAAATCGAGGCTCAGGCCTACGATATGATGGTTTCCGGCAAGGACAGCGAGGCGGTATCCGTTCTCAGATTATGGAAAGCAAAGCCCGTGCAGGACTTCAATATGAAGCTGTTCTCGCAGGGCGAGTACTACCAGGCTATGAGCGAGGACAACGACGCCGACCTGATAACCAAGGTGCTCTATCCCGCCGACAATCACGAAGGCGGCAAATCGCTGCGTTTGAAGCAGCAGTATTTCCTTTGCTCGGCTTCAATACAGAATATCGTTGCCGACCACAAGCACAGGTACGGCGACCTCAAAGACCTGCCCAAACTTGCGGCGATACACCTCAACGATACTCACCCCGCGATGGCGATACCCGAGCTGATGAGGGTGCTCGTCGACGAAAACTATATGAGTTGGGACGACGCGTGGGCGGTTACGACTGCAACCTGCGCTTACACAAACCATACCGTGCTTGCAGAGGCGCTTGAAACCTGGTCGGAAGACCTTGTCCGCAGGAAGGTTCCCCGTATTTATTCCATAATACAGGAAATCAACAGGCGTATGTGCGAAGATTTGTGGAAGAAGTACCCTGGCGAATGGGCAAAAATCTCGCGGATGGCTATAATCGAATACGACAAGGTGAAGATGGCAAATCTTTCGGTTTACGGCGGACACAAGGTAAACGGCGTATCGGCGCTGCACAGCGATATCATAAAGCAGTCGATATTCAAAGATTTCTACGACTACACCCCCGAAAAGTTCACCAACGTCACCAACGGCATTGCGCACAGAAGGTGGCTCTGCCAGTCTAACCCCGAACTTTGCGAACTTCTGAACGACTGCATAGGCGACGGCTACGTGCACAATGCGGCAGTGCTTGCAGATTTCAAAAAGTTCCAGAACGACGCGGCCGTTTTGAAGCGCCTCGGCGAAATAAAGGCGATAAAGAAGCAGCAGTTTGCCGAATATGCATATAAGAAGCAGGGCGTTTTAATCAACCCCGAAACGCTGTTCGACGTACAGGCAAAGCGCCTTCACGAGTACAAGCGCCAGCTTCTGAACGTGCTCAACATTATCGATACGTACCTCGACCTCAAAGAAAATCCCGAGCTCGACATTCAGCCCAAGACCTACATTTTCGGCGCGAAGGCGGCGCAGGGATATCAGATGGCGAAGAATATCATCAAACTCATCAACTTCCTTGCCGAAGATATACGCAAAAACAAGAAGGTAAACGAAAAACTCAACGTCGTTTATATGGAAGACTACAACGTCACTATGTCTGAAAAGATGATGCCCGCGTCGGAAATCTCCGAACAGATTTCGCTGGCAGGCAAAGAGGCGAGCGGCACAGGCAATATGAAGTTTATGATTAACGGCGCACTCACCGTAGGCACGCTTGACGGTGCAAACGTAGAGATGTCGGAAGCCGTAGGAAACGACAACATATTCATCTTCGGCCTTAAATCAAACGAAGTGGACGACATATGGAAGTCGGGTTACAGCTCAAATAAGTACTACAACGATTCGCCCAAGCTCCGCAGGATAATAGAAGCTCTCATACAGGGCTTCAACGGTCAGTCGTTCTCTGACATTGCGGCATACCTTACCTCAGGCACTATGGGCGCGCCCATTGCAGACCCTTATATGTGTATGGCTGACTTCGAGTCGTACAGACAGACTCAGCACGATGTTTCAAAGCTGTATGCAACAGATAAGAAGAAGTGGAACAAGATGTCGCTCATAAACATAGCATCTTCCGGAATATTTGCGGCAGACAGAAGCATAAAAGATTATGCAGAAAACATCTGGGACCTTAAACCTATCAAAGGTTAATAGGCGCCTGTAAAATCAATCAGCATCAAACAAAATAATGGAATGGCGGCACTTTTAAGGTGTCGCCATTCTGATTTAAAGCTGAAAAAGCGCTGTATATACCATAAATACATAGTACTATGCCAGACATAATTGACCTTAAACAAGAACACATCACTTATAAACATTTGTTTATTTTTTGCAGCTTTTACTGGTTAATATCCAGCCAAGAGTAAAGAAAACCGCTTTTTTATACAGTTTTATGGCTTAGGAGTTTATTTGCGCCATTATTTTTAAGTACAAATTTAAGCGACTATGCTGCCAGTCCGTAAATTATATGCTCTTGATCGGCAGAATATCGGGCTTGTTACATAAAATACTGTGGTGTTTAAACCATTTTGCAGAGTGGCTTTTTAAGGGCCAACTTGTTTATAGATTCTATGGTAACGGGTAAGCGTGTTTAAACAGACGATTCACTTGTCGCATATGTATTCACTGTCGCATATGTATTTGTCGTAAATTTAGCTATTATTAGATATTAAGACGCATTTTAACTAAACCTTTTTCAGAATAGAAATAAGGCATAAGGCACCTAAACTGCTTTCAAGCTGCGTTACATTCATATCTTATCGCAATTCTGGCCGCAATAAAGCTATAAGTATTTCGTCCGATTCTCTATGATAAAAGAGCCATTTACAGCCTCTGAGCCAGAATAAATTTTTTCTGACAGCCGATTTTGCGGCTAATTCCGCCTAAAAAGCCAACCAAACGCCGATTAAAATAATAATGGCAGCAAAACGCTGGTAAAAGGCGTGTGCCGGGCGTGCTTAAAACGCACCACAAACGCAACTTTTGTACCTTACACAGCAATTGTATAAAAATTTTAATGCGCGCTAAATTCTCTGGTTTTTATTTTGCCAATTGCCACGCAAAATCGACACGTAAAACATTCAGGTTTCTCAGCAACTTATTACATACCAATTTGTTACGCTCAATTAAACACACCAAAGTTTTCCTGCAAAACGGCTCTGAAACACCCAGAACGGCTGAAACGCATTCGTGACTCCTTTAAAATCAAGTTTTTTTACCGTAATTCTTCGTAAAAGCTGTGTTTTACGAATAGTTATATATGCTGTTTTGTTCTATTTTAAGAAAGTTTATGCGAGGGCGGGACTTCTACCTTTCGTAACAGGCTTTAAAAATTTCGGATTGCTTTTCCTGTCAGACCGTTCAACAAGCCGTTCAGCAAAATATTTTCTATGTCGTTTACGGTAAAGCATTTTATATCCTGCCGCTGATTTTCAAGAATAGGCAATAATTTTTATCTGCACTTCCTTTAACTCTTCGTAAAATATTTGACATTATCCCTGCTCAGTCGTATAATTCTGCATATGAAAACATCAGATTATTACGTTCAGAGAAATAATAAAAACCTTGAAACAATCGAGCGACTGCTCAATGAAGAGCTTCCCGCCTTCTGTTTTGACTATTTTGTGGCGATTGAAAGTCAGACAAGCCCCCTCACCCGCCTTAATTACGCCCACGACCTCAAAATTTTCTTCTACTATATGCAGGAGAGAATTTTCCGCGGCAAAAAACAGATATGCGACTTCACTCTCGACGACCTGGAAAGCGTTACAAACACTGACATTGAGTATTTTTTAGGCTTTCTGACTCATTATAAATATGGCGAACGCGACCACTACTGCAACGAGCGCGCAAAAGCGCGCAAGCTGTCTTCCGTGCGCGCAATGTTCAAGCATTTCTTCAACAAGGGACTGATTTCGGTGGACAATTCCGCAAAAGTCGCCACTCCAAAACTGCACGAAAAGCCGATTATAAGGCTTGAACAGAACGAAGTTTTCGACATTATAGATACTGTTGAAAGTGGCAGCGGGTTATCCCCCCACCAGCGCGCCTATCACGAAAAAAACAAGGTGCGCGACAGCGCAATTTTAATGCTTTTTCTCGGTACGGGAATACGTATAAGTGAGCTCGTCGGGCTAAACAACGAGGATATAAACTTTGATAACAACTCTTTCATAGTCACCAGAAAAGGCGGCAGCAAATCAATTCTTTACTTCGATTCAGACGTAGCAGCCGCGCTTGCGCGCTATATTGAACAGAAAGAGAATCTGCCCGTAAGCCGCGAAGATTCCAACGCCCTCTTTCTTTCGGGCAGGAACAGCCGCATAACCGTGCGTGCCGTTGAAAATCTTGTGCAGAAGTATGCAAAAATAGTGTCGCCGCTCAAAAAAATTTCGCCGCACAAACTGCGCAGCACATACGGCACCCAGCTCTACAAGGCTACTGGCGACATCTACATAGTTGCCGACATTCTCGGGCACAAGGACGTAAACACTACGCGTAAGCACTACGCCGCAATCAGCGACGACAACCGCCGCGCCGTTGCGGGCAAAGTTAAGCTGATTAAGCCCGACGAAGAATAAAATTATATGGAAAATATAGAAAAAGTATACGTAATTCAGCCTAGGCTCAACGACAATTGCAAGGTTCTGCACGACGAGGCCGTGGCTTTGATAGAGAGTGCTGGCGCGCAGTACTGCGGCACCGCCTACCAGACAATTAAGACGATAAACCCCGCCACCTATATAGGTTCGGGCAAGCTCGAACACATACGCTCGCTGCTTGCGGGGCTTGACGACGTTACCGTGCTGTTCAACGGCTCCCTCACCCCGTCGCAGACCCTGAACATTTCGGCGGCGCTCGACGACAGAAAGGTAATCGACCGCACCACGCTGATACTCGACATATTTGCAGGCAGGGCGACTTCGAGTGAAGGTAAAATTCAGGTAGAGCTGGCACAACTCAAATATATCTACCCCAGGCTCAAAGGCAAAGGTTCGGCGCTATCCCGCCTCGGCGGCGGAATAGGTTCGCGCGGGCCTGGCGAAACGCAGCTCGAAACAGACAGGCGCCATATCCGCGCAAGGATAAAGTACCTTGAAGAGCGGCTTGCCGAAACCGAACAGCGGCGCGCGCTCACTGTAAAGAGGCGCTCAAAAAACAATATAAAGACAATAGCGCTAGTGGGCTATACCAACACGGGCAAATCTACCCTTTTAAACAAACTTACGGGCGCGAACGTGCTTGAAAAGGATGCGCTCTTCGCAACACTCGACCCCACCGCCCGAAAAGTGACCTTCGGCGGAATCGATTTCCTGCTTGTGGACACGGTAGGCTTTTTGCAGGACCTTCCGCACGACCTTGTGGAGGCGTTCAAGTCTACGCTTGAAAGCGCGCTGAACTGCGACCTGGCGCTCATCGTTTGCGACGCGACGGGCGATTACGATATGCAGTTCAGAACCACTATGGATACGCTCGGCGAGCTGGGATTTGACCGACCCTATTTAAAGGTGCTGAACAAGTGCGACGGTCTGGACGACCTTACTCCCTTTTCTGACTTCGTCTGCATTTCGGCAAAGTACGGGCAGGGCCTTAATGAGCTTGAAAACAAAATTGTTGATAAGTTTAGGGGTATGTTTACCGTGTGCAGCCTTGCAGTGCCCTATTCTGAAATTTCTGCCTTTTCGCGCTATGGAGAACTGATTAACGAAAAGATGCGCAAATACGACGAGGGCGGCCTGAAAATAGAATGTGTGGTTGAAAATATCCACCTGCCCAAACTGAAAAAGTATATCGTAAAAGACTGACGGCGCTTTATAAAAATCATACGTCTTTAACTTTTTATACGTATACCGCTGTAACGCTTGACATTACAATGTGTTTGCAATATAATATATAAAAATGATATTTTTACGGAATATTAAATGAAAATCACTTCAAGATTTACCGTTGCCGTACACACATTGCTCGTCATATATCGCTTTTGCGGCCAGACAAAGACTACTTCCGAATTTATTGCCGCAAGCGTAAACGTCAATCCCGTTGTTATAAGGCGAACGCTTTTAAGCCTTAAAGCGGCGGGAATTGTGGACGTGAAAGCGGGAAGCGGCGGCGCAAGCATAATAAAGGACCTGAACGACATAACTCTCTACGACGTTTTCAGGGCTGTTGACAGCGTAGACGGCGACCTCTTCCACTTTCACGAAAACCCCAACCCGACGTGCCCCGTGGGAAAGAACATACACTCTGTGCTCGACGGGCATCTTTCGGACGCGCAAAAGGCTATGGAAGACAGTCTTAAATCTGTCACTCTTGCCGGGCTTGCAGCACAGCTCGACGGAAACACGGCTATCAAGGAGTGACTTTAATTTTTACTTTTAAATATTTTGCCTGCGAGTTTTGCAGAGCGGCTCCCC
>URMT01000003.1 GCA_900549005.1 uncultured Eubacteriales bacterium
GCGTGGTGAGCGCGCTGCGCGCCGGCGTGCCGGGGGCGCCCGCAGAGGACGTCGGGCACGTGGTCGGGTTCATGGGCGACGGCATCAACGACGCGGCCGCCATGCGCGCCTCCGACGTGGGGATCTCGGTGGACACCGCCGTCGACGTGGCCAAGGAGAGCGCCGACGTCATCCTCGCGCGCAAGGACCTCGCGGTGCTCGGACGGGCCGTGCGCGAGGGCCGCCGCACGTACGGGAACACGATCAAGTACATCAAGGTGACGGCGAGCTCAAACTTCGGCAACGTCCTCTCCGTGCTGGCGGCGAGCGCGTTCCTGCCGTTCCTCCCCATGTCGGCGCTGCAGCTGCTCCTGCTCGGACTCGTCTACACGCTCTCGTGCGCGGCGATCCCCTGGGATCGCATGGACGAGGAGTTTCTCGCCAGCCCGCGGCGCTGGGACGCGCGCTCCATCGTGAGCTTCATGCTCTGGATGGGTCCCACGAGCTCGGTCTTTGACCTCCTGACGTTTGCGGCGCTGTTCTTCTTGGTCGCGCCCGCGGCGACGGGCGCCCCCTGGGCGGAGCTGGCGGCGTCCGGAGACGTGGCGGGCATGGCCGCCTTTGCCGCCGTCTTCCACACGGGCTGGTTCGTCGAGTCGCTCTGGACGCAGACGCTCGTGCTGCACACGCTGCGCACCGAGCGAGTCCCGTACGTGCAGAGCCGCCCCGCCCCCGCGCTCGCGGCGGTCACGGTGGCGGGCGTGCTCGTGGTCAGCGTGCTTCCCTACGTTGGCGGCGTGGCCGACGCGCTCGGGCTCGTGGCGCTGCCGGCGGCGTTCTACCCGGTGCTCGTCGGCTGCGTGGTCGGCTACCTCGCACTTGTGAGCTGGGCCAAGGGCCGCTACGTGCGCCGGTTCGGGTCGCTGTTGTGACGGGGCGCGGGCGACATCTGCTGATGGGTCAAAAGGGGACTGTCCCCTTTTGACTTATTTCTCGGTGACGCGGCCGTCGCGGACCTCCCAGGTGCGTGTGGTGCACGCCGAGAGGAACCTCCGGTCGTGGCTCACCAGCACGAGCGCGCCGGCGCACGCATATGCGTGCGCGCAGGCCTTTTTTTATTTGTTCTATATTTTATGTCGCGCGGGCGCGGGCGCAAAAAGTGTAATATTTTCACAAAACTTTCACAGGATTGTAAGTTTTTTACATATATACAAATTTATGAAAATCGTTTGACTTATACCCGCACCGCGCATATAATCTTAATCGGTTATTTATTACTAAACTTTTTGTTTAAAATTGCTAACCGTTTAATAATTTTAAACCAAAGGTTTACATAGGCGTTTAATGAAACTAAACGCCGCGTTTAGGTGTTTTGGTGATTTGTTTATGGAAATCGGAAGCAAAATAAAACAGCTGAGGCAACAGCTCAACCTTTCGCAGGCGGAGCTTGCAGACAGGTGCGAACTTACTAAGGGGTATATTTCGCAGCTGGAAAACGACATCACGTCCCCCTCCATCGCCACCCTTTGCGACATTCTGGCGGCGCTGGGAACCGACCTTGCCGAATTCTTCAAAAAAGAGGACGACGAGCGCGTTGTGTTCGGGCAGGACGACTTTATTGAAAAGCGCGACGACGGAATGACGCTTAAATGGATAATTCCAAACGCGCAGAAAAATATGATGGAGCCGATTATACTCGAACTTCTTCCCGGGGCCTCGTCGGCAGAGGACTTCCCGCACGACGGCGAGGAATTCGGCTATGTACTTGACGGCAAAATAAGGATAACGCTCGGCAAAAAGGTATATACCTGCAAGCGGGGCGAAACCTTTTATTACCGTGCAAACACCACTCACACCATTTCCAATGCGGGCAAGACCATTGCAAAACTGCTGTGGATATCCACCCCGCCCAACTTCTGATAAAACCACTTTATAAGGAGAGAACTATGAGCGACACGAACACGATTATCGAGCTTAAAGACGTCTGCAAGACATTCGACGACACGATAGCCGTCGAAAACTTCAACCTCGCCATACAAAAGGGCGAGTTCGTCACCTTCCTCGGCCCCTCTGGCTGCGGCAAGACGACCACCCTCAGAATGATTGCGGGGTTCGATTTGCCCACTTCGGGGCAGATTCTTTTGAACGGGCAGGACATAAGCAAACTGCCCCCCAACAAGCGCCCCGTAAACACGGTATTTCAGCGCTACGCACTTTTCCCCCACCTCAACGTGTACGAAAACATCGCGTTCGGACTCAGGCTCAAAAAGGTTGAAACCACCGTAACCAACCGCAAGGGCGAAAATGTTAAAAAGCTCGTCCACCTTTCCCGCCGCGAAATAGACGAAAAGGTGAGGCACGTTCTTGACATAGTTGACCTCGAAGGCTTTGAAAAGCGCTCGGTAGCCACCCTCTCGGGCGGACAGCAGCAGAGGGTTGCCATAGCGCGCGCCATAGTAAACGAACCCGAAATTCTCCTTCTGGACGAGCCCCTCGGCGCGCTCGACCTCAAAATGCGCAAAGAGATGCAGATTGAGCTGAAAGAGATGCACAGAAGGCTGGGCATAACCTTTATTTACGTCACCCACGACCAGGAAGAGGCGCTTACTATGAGCGACAAGATTGTGGTTATAAACGACGGCGAAATTCAGCAGGTAGGCACCCCCACCGACATCTACAACGAGCCTGTAAACACCTTCGTGGCCGACTTCATAGGCGAGAGCAACATTTTCAACGGAATGATGAGCGGCAAGCTGCGCGTAAAATTCTGCGGCGCCGAGTTCGACTGCCTCGACGACTTTGAAGTGAACGAATACGTTGACGTAGTCGTTCGCCCCGAGGACATTATAATATGCAAGCCCGGCGAAGGCCAGCTTACGGGCAAAGTCATCTCTACCGTGTTCAAGGGCGTGCACTACGAAATCACCGTGGAAGTTGGCAGGTTCGAGCTGGTAATTCAGAGCACCGCCTACGCCGCGCCCGATTCAGTAATCGGAATGAAGATTGAGCCCGACGGCATCCACATAATGGAAAAAGTTTACACCGAAAACAAGTACGACGGCGTAATCACCAAAAAGAACACCGTGGAATTCGGCGACGGCGAGTTCGAGTGCGACGTTACCCAGCTCTACCCCGGTTCGCACCTCGACGAAGAGGGCTACCTCATTACCGCGAGCGGCGAAAAGCTCGATTTGACGGGCACGGAAGTAACCGTAGAAGTTGGCTTCCGCGACATAACTATGAGCGACGAGAAGGATGCGGGCGGCGCCGAAGGCAACATCATTTCGATGATTTACAAGGGCGACCACTACCGCTACATCGTCCGCACGGAAGAGAACGAAGAAGATTACGTGCTTGCCTGCCCCGATTTGTGGAACACGGGCGACAAGGTCAGCCTCATCATCCCCGCGGACAAGATAAAGCTGACGCTTAAACCTGTTACGGGAGAGGACAAGAAATGACAAAAGTTCTTAAACTGCGGTTCAACCGCAAACAGCTCTGCATCCCGTATGCGGCTTTCCTTATACTGTTTGTAATATGCCCGCTCCTCGTGGTCATATACTATGCCTTTACCGACGGCAAGGGCCAGTTTACGTTCGATAACTTCGTAAACTTTTTTGCCAACAGCAACACGCTGGGCACGCTTTTAAACAGCATTGCAATAGCTGCCGTAACCACCGTTGTGTGCCTCGTGATTGCCTACCCCGTCGCATATATCCTCGCGCGCAGCAAATTCAGAAAAAAGTACGTGCTTTTGATGCTCTTCGTGCTGCCGATGTGGATAAACTTTACGCTGAGAATTACGGCGCTCAAAGAGATACTCACCGCGATAGAAACAAACATTGCGATGTATCCCTTCCTGAACACCGTGATAGGTATGACTTACGACTTTTTGCCCTTTATGATACTGCCGCTTTACACCTCGCTTTCAAAGCTCGACAAGAGCCTGACCGAAGCTGCGGAAGATTTGGGCGCGAACGGGTTTACCGTTTTTATGAGGGTTATACTCCCCCTCTCCGTTCCGGGCATAATCTCGGGCGTGACGATGGTGCTTCTGCCCTCTATGACGAACTACGTAGTGCTCGATATGCTGTATAACAGCACCTATATAATGGGCAGCCTGATTGGCAGCTACTTCGCCGCCTACGACTGGAACAACGGCTCTATGATATCGCTCATACTGCTTATAATAATATTCATCATTACTCTTGCAACAAACAGATTCAACGATAACGGCGAAAGCTCGGGGAGGACGATACTGTGAAGACGACAAAAAAAGTTTTAAGCGCCGTATGGCTGGTGCTCATACTCGCCTTTATTTACGTACCCATTCTTCTGCTCGCCGTATACAGCTTTACCGACGCCACGATGGTGGGCGGAACGATAGACGGATTTTCGTTCCAGAACTATATAACGCTGTTCGAGAATGAAGACCTGAGGAATATGATTGGCGGGACGATACTGCTCGCCGTCGGCTCGGCGCTCATCGCCGCGGTTTTGGGCACTCTCGGCGCGATAGGCGTATTTTATTCCAAAAAAACCGTCAAGCACCTTTTAAACTACGGCAACCAGATTCCCGTGGTAAACGCCGACGTAGTTACCGGTTTTTCGCTGTGCGTGCTTTTAATCGTGCTGCTCGGCATAGGCAAAGATACGTTCGTTCCCCTCGTACTCGGCCACGTGGTGCTTTGCACCCCCTTTGTGTATCTTTCGGTAATGCCCAGGCTCAAACAGATGGACAACAACCTGTACGAGGCCGCGCTCGATTTGGGGGCAACCCCCGCCCAGGCGCTGCTCAAGGTGGTTATTCCCCAGCTTCTGCCCGGCATACTTTCCGGCTTTATGCTGGCGGTAACGCTTTCGCTCGACGATTATTTCATCACCACCTACACAAAGCCCTCCACCTTCGACACAATAAGCACCTACGTCGTGAACGCAACGAAAGGCGGCCAGACGGAAATCAAGACGGCGCTGTGGGCGCTCTCTACCGTGATTTTCGTAATCGTGGTGATAATCGTGGTGCTGATGAACGTAGTTTCCGGCAAAAAGAAAAAGAATACGGAGGAGCGCATATGAAGAAGATTAGAGTTGCGGCCGTTGCCGCCGCCTGCCTGTTTGCCGCACCCGTATTTGCGCTTGCAGGCTGCGCCGACACCGACGAAACGGTTGTTCTGCGCGTATCCAACTGGGAAGAGTACATCGACCTCGGCGACTGGGGCGACGACGAAGCAATCGACGTGGAAAACCCCTATACGGGCGAAGATTATATAATGGGCGTGAACAGCGTGATTGACGACTTCACAGAATGGTTCAATTCGCAGGATTACGGCTTCGACGTGCGCGTGGAATACTCCACCTTCGGCACCAACGAAGACCTGTATAACCAGCTCAATCTCGGCGACGTATACGACCTTGTATGCCCTTCCGACTATATGATAATGAAGCTGCTGGACGATGAAAAAATACAGCCTTTTTCGGCAGATTTTATGAATCCCGACATCGAAACAAACTACTATATAAACAACGTATCCCCCTACATCGACGGCGAAGAGGACAGCATATTTTATCAGCACAAGTGGAACGGCATTGCCGCCTGCTATATGTGGGGCACCACGGGCTTTGTATTCAATCCCGACCCCGAACTGGTAAAAAACGAAGAGGACGTTGCGGCCTGCAACATACTCACCAACTCAAACTACTACAAGTCGGTGACGGTAAAAGACAATGTGCGCGACGCATACTTTGCAGCCCTCTCCATCCTCTATGAGGACGAGCTCAACGCGATAAACGCCGACAAAAGCCTTTCGGAAAAAGATAAAAACGAAAGAAGAAGCGCCCTTTTAAACGACACCGACGCCGACACGATTGCCGCCGCAGAGGATATTTTGAAGGACATAAAGGACAATGTTTATTCCTTTGAAACAGACAGCGGCAAGACGGATATGGTTACGGGAAAGGTCATAGCAAACTACCAGTGGTCGGGCGATGCCGTTTACATTATGGACCAGGCCGACGAGGAAGACACCGAGCTGTGGTATTCTGTGCCAGAAGAGAGCACCAACCTGTGGTTTGACGGCTGGGTTATGCTCAAAGACGGCATAGACGGCAACGAAAACAGGCAGATTGCGGCAGAGGCGTTCGTCAACTTCCTCTCCCGCCCCGACATCGCCGTGCGCAATATGTATTATATCGGCTATACCTCCTCCATCGCCGCAGAAGAAGTTTTCAATTACTTTGACTGGTGCTACGGCGTGGTTACCGACGAAGAGAGCGAAGATTTTTACGAGTTTGAAAACGTATATGTATACGACGTAAGCTACTTCTTCGGCGAGGACAGCTATATTTATATCGATATGGACACCGTTGCCGTAGAAAACCCCGTACTGACGCACGATTACGATGACGACGAATATCTGGCGGGCTATGAAGGCCGCATATACAGCGGCGGCACGATAAGTATGGGCAGGCAGGCCTTCGGGCAGTACCCCACGCAGGACGTTATAGACAGAAGCGTGGTAATGCTCGACTTCGGCGACGACCTTGCCGCCATCAACCAGATGTGGATTAACGTACGCTGCCTCGACGTGGCGGACATCCCCGTGAGCACGGTAATCATCGTTGCTGTCGTGATAGCGGTTATCGCCGTGGCGATAGTTTTATACCGTTTCAGATTCAGGATATTCTTTAACAGAAAGAGGACTGCCTGATTCGTCAAGACTGCAAATCAAAAAAGTGAAAAGCTATATAAAGTGTAAGTAATAACAACAGCGCCCGCGCTTTTTTAAGCGCGGGCGCTGTTGTTTGAATTGTTTATTATAAGATGTAATAAATGAGGTTTTACGGGTTATTGCGCCTTAAATTTGAAAGCATCTTTTTAAGGTTTTCGGTATTCTGTTCATCGGAAATCGTAGGGTCCTTTACAAAGCGCGAACAAGGCAGATTGCCGCAGGAGCCACAATCTTTCATCTTCCTCTCCTGCACGCAACAAGAATAGATTGGGCATATCGGCTTACCCGCATACTGCAACCAGAACACCTTTCCCTCTATCTTGCGGCATCCGCCGCATTCCTTCGGGAAACGCCCGCACCCCGTACATACCGCACCGCACGGTGAAGGCTGCACAAAATCATCTTTCCAATACCACCACCTGCATTTTTCGGGGTCGGGCGAAGGCGTGTTCACATAGTATTCAACCGCACGGAGCAGATAGAGCTGACACCTGTCGAGCGTAAAGCCGCGCAGGGCACACTCCCCTGCATACAACTCTTCGGCGCTTTTGCCCTTTAAAGACTGTAACGTGGTATAGCCCATTTCAATGAGGTCACGCTCGGTGGCCACGCCTATGTTTGGTATGCGCCGAAGTTCGCTCATAAAAGTTCCGCCTTTGTGGTTATTGCAGGCAAAATTTTGTTGCCCGATTCGATTATAACATACAATAAGTCCCCGCGCAAGGGTAAACTTAACCTTGCCGACTGCCGTGCGAATATTTGTAAATAAATTGAAGCATATTTGGCAAAACGGGCAAAAAATCGATTGATTTTTTTTTCGATATATTGTATTATATTTGCGTTGCAAAATTAGGTCTTTGTTTTGCGTCGTCTGAGCGAACATTCAACGCAAGAAACACCTTACAATCCGCCAACCTTGATACAGGTTGCCGTTGCAACAGATACCCGCCGAGGCGGGAATCGCTGATATATTTAAACTTTATATGCTTCCGTAGTTAAATGGATATAACAGCCCCCTCCTAAGGGGCCGTTGTGGGTTCGATTCCCGCCGGGAGTACCAAACAAAAAAGTCCGCAAAATATGCGGACTTTTTTATTTGCGTATGCACAGAAAAGTACGGCGAATCGAGTATTTTACCGTCTTGCGGCAAAAAAAACAGCAGATTATGTCACGCATAATACTGCGCAATTTCAATTATTCTTATATTTTTGAGGGCGGACGGGGTTTGCCGTGTGCTTTGCAATGAATTTTTCCATCCAGACCATATCGTACCAAACGCCGAACTTGCTGCCGCAACTTTTGAATTTGCCTACAAGACGAAAGCCCAGCCTTTTATGAAAATTCACGCTGCCGAACGTGAGGTATTTATCCTCCCTCTTGGGGCAGGCAATGCAGGCATACATATTTTTTATACCCTGACTTCTGAGCGCGCCTTCAAGCGCGGAATACAGCGCCGAACCGATTCCGCGCTGTTCCATACCGTTCTTTACGTACACGGTGGTTTCAACCGCCCAGTCGTACGCAGAGCGGTTTTTTAACTTGCCTGCATAGGCATACCCGACCACCTCTCCGCCGACTTCCGCGACAAAGTAAGGATAAAATGAAAGTATCGAACTCATTCTTTCTGCAAACACGACGTTATCCAGTGTGTCGTCCTCGAAGGTCACTGCCGTGTTGGTAATGTAATAGTTGTATATGTCAAGAAGCGCGGGCACATCGCTTAAAACCGCTCTGCGCACTGAAATTGCGCCATTCGCAACCGCTCTTCCACAGTTTGCTTTATCCATATTTAAACTCCCTGCGCGCACATTGATTTATAATGCGCATAAATAAATTTTGTCCGCCCCGCCACAAAATGGCGGGGCGGACTACTTTTAAATGTGTTGTTTCAGAATAGCACAGGCAAAGCAGCACGCGTTACGGTCAACTGACCTTTTCGATGAACACGGTGTTGCCTTCGCCGCCGTAAAAATCGTTGGTGCTGAAATAATCGTTGAGTATAACGGCATCGAGCATAGTCTGCTTATCGTAATAATCGACGGCGCTGTACAGGAAGTCGAGCACATCATCGCTGAATCCGCCAGCCAGGTAGGTTTCGTCGAACACATACGAATCCCACGTTTCGCCGTTTCTTACGTACAGATTTATCGTAGAAAAATATATATCGTCCACAAATATGCCCGACTCGTGGCTTACGAACACGCTCTCTATATCAGAGAACATACTCACTCCCTGATACAAATTCATATTATAGTTGTATCCGCACAGCTGCAATATGGTAGGCAGAATATCGAACGTATTGCAGAACTTGGTTATTTTTGCAGATTGCAGGCCGCTGTCGGTATCGGCCGAGGCCTTGAAATTGATTGAGGCATAATTTTCAAGGTCGAGAGCCTCGGCGGTGAGGTTCATACTGCCGCCGTACCACATAAAGCAGGGAACGGAATAGAGCGACGTATTGTAGAACTGCGTGGTATCAATACCCTTCATCATAAAGTTCATCTGGTTGTAGTACGCGCAGTGGTCGGCATAGAACATAAAGAATGTATTGTCGAGTTCGCCGCTCTCCTGCAAATCCTGAACGAGCATATTTACGCCGTAGTCGAGGTCCATTATGCCCGCCTGATAGCGCTTATAGCGCAGGAACATCTCTTCGTAGCAGTCGTTTGCCACAAGATTTTCTTCGTCTATTCCGGGAGTGCCGGTAACGAAAGTCCGGGGGAACCTGTCTATGAGGCGGTAATAATCTTCCAGCCCCTGAACCCAGCACTTATCAGAAAACCTCTCCATCTCTTCTTCGGTCATCTGACCTTCCGAAACTTCACCGGGCGCCGTGGGCGCCGTTGCAAACGGGTAGTTGCCGTAGCTCAGCAAATCGGTATAAGTGCCGTGCGTTATCAGCGTCATCATCTGGGTGAAGAACGGTCCGCCGTCTTCCGAGTATGTAAATTCGTCGATATAGTCGCTTATTATCTCTGAATCTTTATCGAAATCGTAGAACCACTTCTTGTTTTCATAGCCGTCCAAAAGGGGCATATCGTCGAGGAAGTAGGTATTTTCAAAGCCGTACATTCCGCCGAACGCAATCTTACGGTCGTAATAATCGCCGTAGTTGCCGTGGAAATAATTTGTGGTGTAACCATCGCCATTGTTGAGTATATTGGCAAGCGTATACGGCATAGAATTGCCGAGCACGTGGCTGGGGTCGAGCGACGTAACCGAGGGATAACTGCCCATTACAGACAGCGCCTCGGAACAGTTAGTCTTATCGCGCGAATGGAAATCTGTTGCGGCAACGCCGTCCTCTGCCATTGAATAGAGCGTAGGCGTGTATTCCTTGTTTATCGCATACCACTCGCCCGATTCTATTACGATGAGAACTATGTTCTTGCCGTCTATCGCGCCCGTATAAATATTGTCGCCGTAGACGCTTTCGCTCATTTTTCCTTCGGCAAAATAGCTGTCTATGTCGTCTTCGCCGATTTCATCGACATATGTATCGCCGCTTATTGAGTTGCCGATATTTACTACAAAATAGCCGTATGTGCCAAACTCGCTGAACGCCTTGGCAGTAAAGAGCTGCTCGGAATAAAGCTGCTCTTCGTCGTAAAAGATGCTAAGCCTGTCGTCTTTTACCTCGTCGGCAAGCGCAGAAAAACTTTCGACGGTAAAGGCATACAGAATGCCCGCACAGCACTCTGCGAGAATGAACGCAACCAGCATAAGGCTGACGGTGTTGCGGGTATACATACCCTTCGGGACGGTATATTTTTTAACGAAGATTATCAGCCCTGCCAAAACGCTTCCGAACAGCAAAACCGTTGCAGAAAGCATCCACCAGTTTAAAAAGCTGGCGTCTATTATGCCCGTCACTTCGCCAACGAGGTTCAGCATTCCGAAGCTGAAAACCATACCGCTCATCGAATACAGCGCCTCGTTGGTTATAGAAAGAATAAGCTGCAACCCCGCAATCAGGCCGAATACAATGAGCTGCGCCACCCTGTGTGGTATAACAAAGATTATGAGCGCTATTATTAAGATGACGGCAATGTCCAGCCCGAAATACTGCGGCACAACGCCCAGTCCCATAGTGACGAACGTTATGATTTCCAGCAGTAAGGCAAGCACTATGTAGCTTCCCGCTATTACAGATTTTTGAATAAGCAGGCGTTTCATATCCTGATTTCTCCTTGCGCGCGATGCGTTATCCTTAAAATTTATGCGCGCAAACACTGATATTTTAAATACTGCTTTCGGGACGCACCCAAAAAGCCCGCCCCGAAATGTATTTTAATTTAAGTTTTATTTGTTTTCAGGTTCCTCTGCGGAATCTTTTACTTCGCCGACGGCGTTTGCCCGGTTTGCCGCAAGCAAATCTTTTATCTGCGTAAGAAGTTCTTCGACAGTAGGCTTTTTAGGCTCCTCGGGAGCGGGTGCGTGGTCTGCGGCATACTTTTCTTCTGCGGCAACCCTTGCCTCTTCCTTCGTCATACCCTGTTTAACAAATTTCTTTGAAAGTTTTGAAAGTTCTTTTTCCTTCTTCGCGGCGTCGCCCAGCTTGGTGCCGGCTTCGCGCACGGTGTTTATAATCTTTACTATGGCAAAAATTACCAGAGCAACTAAAATGAAATCGATGATTGCCTGAATGAATGTGCCCCAATTGATAACGAGCGAATTTTCAAGGTCGAGTATCTGCGCACCGTTTGCGTCGGTGGTATATACCGCGTGCAGTACCGTGCACAGCGACGATAAATCGCCGTCGCCGACCGCCCAGTTGATGAGCGGCATTATAATGTCGTTGGTGAGGCTGTTGACGATAGCCGTAAACGCAGCGCCGATAACTACCGCAACCGCAAGGTCGAGCACGTTGCCCCTGGAAATGAATTTTTTGAACTCACCCCATAACTTTTTGATTGTTTTCATATATCTCCTTTGTTTTCTCCGCGGAAACTCTCCGCTTTGTCTTATTTAAGCAATTCGTTTGCGAGAGCTTCCAGCTCGGGCACGTTTTCTTCCGCAAAAGCGGCGCGCACCTTAACCGTCTGCGAGATGAAGTTTATATCCTTGCAGGACGAGAGCCTGTCGCGCATCAGCTTTGCCGAAACGGGCGCCCAGGTGCCGTTTTCTATCAGACCCACCGTTCTGGAACGGAAGTTACGCTCTGCAAGGCAGTCTAAAAACTCGCGCATACAGGGGAATATTTCGGCGTTGTAAGTAACCGAAGCAAGCACCAGCTTGCTGCACATAAAGGCGTCTGCCACGCACTTTGCCCTGTCTTCGCGCGCAAGGTCGGCTATTATAACCTCTTTGCCCGCCTTTTTGAGCATATCGGCAAGCGTTTCTGCAACGGCCTTTGTATGACCGTATACCGAGGCGTAAGCCACCATAACCGCGTCCTTTTCGGGCCTGTAAGACGACCACGTATCGTAGAGGTTGATATAGTGCGAAAGGTCGCCTTCAAGCACGGGGCCGTGCAGGGGGCAAATTTTTTTAATGTTGAGTGCCGAAAGTTTTTTGAGCAGGTTCTGCACCTGAACTCCGTATTTTCCGACTATGCCGATATAATACCTTCTGGCTTCGTCGTCCCAGGGCTGGTTTACGTCGAGCGCGCCGAACTTGCCGAAGGCGTCGGCAGAGAACACTATGCCCGAAAGCTCGTCGTAAGAAACCATTACTTCCGGCCAGTGCACGAGGGGCGCCATAACAAAGCGCAGAGAATGCCTGCCGAGATTGAGAATGCTGCCCTCTTCCACTTTATAGCTGTTGTTTACGTCGAACCCGAAGTACTCCTTTATCATCGTGAAGGTCTTTGTGTTGCCAACCACCTGCACGTTGGGGTATTCCTTTAAAAAGTTCTGTATATTTGCCGAATGGTCGGGCTCCATATGGTGAATGACGAGGTAATCGGGCTGCCTGCCGCCGAGCGCTTCGCGCACGTTATAAAGCCACTCTTTGCCGAAGTGCGCGTCTGCCGTATCGAGTACGGCAATCTTTTCGTCAACTATTACGTAAGAGTTGTAAGAAACTCCGTCGGGCACCTTATACATACCCTCGAAGAGGTCGATTGAGTGGTCGTTGACACCTGCGTAAAAAATGTCGTTCTCTACTTTGAACATAAAATTCCGAATTAACTTTCCTGTTAAAATTTATTTACGAGAATATTATATATTTTGTTAACAGACTTGTCAAATTTTTGGCGATAAAAGAATTACGGAGGTTAATTTTGACATATCAGACCTCCGCAATTCAGGCATTTTATATATATTTTTTTCGGTTTTACGGATTGTTCGGGCGTCAGCGTACCTGGCCGTTGCCGCGCACGACGTACTTGTAGGTAGTGAGTTCGTTGAGCCCCATAGGCCCCCTTGCGTGCAGCTTCTGGGTGGATATGCCCATTTCGCAGCCGAGGCCGAACTCGCCGCCGTCGGTAAAGCGCGTTGAAGCGTTTACATACACCGCCGCGCTGTCTGTCGCGCCGACGAAGTAGTCGGCGGCAACCGCGTCCTCGGTCACAATGCAGTCGCTGTGGCCCGTGGAGTGGCGTGAAATATGCTCAACCGCCTCCTGCACGCCGCCCACCACTTTTACAGCCATTACATAGTCGAGGAACTCTGTATCGAAATCGCCGTCCTCCGCCCTTACGCAGCCCTGTTCTCCGCCGAGTATTCCCCACGCCTCTTCGTCGAGCTTTAAAAGCACGGGGTTGACCTCTCTGCCCTTAACCAGCCTTTGATACAGGGCGGGCAGAAAGCGCGCGGCAATGTCCCTGTGCACAAGGCAGACCTCCATAGCGTTGCACACCGAGGGGCGGCTGCACTTTGCGTTTTCTATGATATCAAGCGCCATTTCGAAGTCGGCGGCGCCGTCAACGTAAACGTGGCAGATGCCCGTGCCCGTCTGTATGCACGGCACTTTGGCGTTCTGCACGCAGGCGTTTATAAGGCCCGCGCCGCCGCGGGGTATCAGAAGGTCAACAAGCCCCGTCGCCGTCATTATATCGACGGAACTCTGGCGGGAAGTATCTTCGACAAGGTTTATGAAGTATTCAGAAAGCCCCGCCCTTTCAAGTCCCTTCTTCATCGCATCGACTATGGCGCGGGCAGAGCGGTAAGCCTCTTTGCCTATGCGCAGAACGCACACGTTGCCGCTCTTTATGCACAGCGCCGCGGCGTCTGACGTGACGTTGGGTCGGCTTTCGTAAATTATTGCCACAACTCCCAGGGGGACGCTGATTTTCGTCACCTCTATCCCGCTGGGACGGGTGATTTTTTCAAGCACCCTGCCGACGGGGTCGGGCAAAGCGGCAACCTGGCGTATGCCTTCCGCCATACCCTCTATGCGCCCCGCTGTAAGGCGCAGTCTGTCGAGCATCACTTCCGATATCTTGCCCTCGGCTGCACTTAAATCGGCGGCATTTGCGGCGAGAATTTCTGACGTGTGTAAAACTATCTCTTCCGCCATATACAAAAGAGCTTCGTTCTTCTTCTGCGTAGTAAGAAATGCGGCCTGCGCCTTAGCGGCGTTTGCCTGCAACAATATTTCGCGCGTCGTCATTCTTTTTTACCCTTGAAGCGCGTTCCAGCGCCCCTTCCTTCGGTTATTTCATACAGCACGGCGGGGTCGCTGCCCTTGGCAATGACCATATCCATACCGCTCTGCATACACATCTGCGCCGCCTGCAATTTGGTGCACATACCGCCCGTTCCGAGCGACGTGCCCGAGCCTCCCGCCGCGGCAAACAGTTCGGGAGTAAGCTCTTCCACAACGGGAATATGGCGCGCGCCTTCGTCCCTGCGCGGGTCGCCCGTGTAAAGCCCGTCGATGTCGGTGAGCAGCACAAGAAGGTCTGCCCCCACGCTTACCGCCACTATCGCGGCGAGGGTATCGTTGTCGCCCACGGCAATTTCTTTGGTAGCTATGGTATCGTTTTCGTTTATTACGGGCACCGCGCCAAGCTGCAAAAGCCTTTCGAGCGTGTTTTCGAAGTGAGTTCTGCGCTCCGCGCTCTCCACGTCCTCGGCGGTTAAAAGTATCTGCGCCACCGTCTGGTTGTATTCGCCGAAAAATTTATCGTAGGTATACATCAGCTCGCACTGACCCACGGCGGCCGCCGCCTGTTTGGTGGGGATATCGGAAGGGCGCCTTTCAAGCGACAGCTTGCTCACGCCCATTGCGATTGCGCCCGAAGATACTAAAATCACTTCGTTGCCGGCGTTTTTGAGATCGGACAGCACCCTGCACAGCCCGTCTATAAGCCGTAGATTTATTTTGCCCGTCGCGTGCGAAAGCGTGGACGAGCCCACTTTTACAACAAGTCTCATAATACTGCCTGCGGGCAAAACGGTATTGGCTTGAAGAATAAGACCGCCCGCCCGATTGAAATTTTATTATCTGTATAGTTTATTTTATAATATTGCGGCAATTTAGTCAAATAAATTGATAAAGCAACATCGCCGTATGTGCAGATAGGCGGGCGCGCCGCGTGCGGCGCGCCCGTCTTCGCAAAATTTTACTTCTCCCCGCTCTGCTCCTCTCCGTCGAAGTGCAGAATGTCGCCCGGGGTACAGCCGAGGTGATAGCAATAAATATCCACCGGCATAGCCGGTGGTTTTTCATTTTCGGGCAGTTAGCCCTCATATTACCGGCAGCGCGCAAGCCGCGCTTATGACGACCTGGCAGTCATGCAATTGTTACTTGCCACCCTTAAAATGGTCGTCCAAGTCGTCTATACTCATTTGGCTTGCTTCTCTATCTATCTTTAATTGTTTTGCGATATATTCTTTTATCGCTTTTGTGTTTTTCCCTACCGTTGTAACCTAACTTTATGGACACTATCGGCAAGGGGAGCAAAAGGTATAAGTAAAGCGTATGAGTTGTTGCACCCATACGCTTTTTGCTATTTCTTGAGTTTGTATCGCAGGACGGAAGTGATATCGACTTTATAGACAATATCTATCACGCGCTCTTTACCCGTTTGTTTCGGATGTCCGCCTACTATTATTCGGTCTAAAAGCTCATAACACATCTCGCGGGTAAGTTCGGGCGCTTCAAGGTATTTCTTTATGTTTCGTATAAACTCATCAGCACTTTGCATTGTGTTCTCCGTTTGTGTCAAACGTTCTTCAAGTTCTGCAATTTCAGCTTCGATTTTCTTTTGCTCTTCGGAATATTTCTGTATGAAGCCGATACAGATATCTTCCGGCATTTTGCCTTTCAGCCTGTCCTCATAGGCAAGCTGCATCAGGCGTGACAATTCTTCAATACGGTTTCTCTTACCCTGTAATTCCTTTTTGGCGGCTTTTATGGATTTTTCCTGCACTTCCGCATTGTGCCGGATAAACTCTTCACGGATAGCTCTTTCGTCAAGGGCGATCCTTTGCGCCATTTCGCGTATATCGTTAAGGACAATAGCCTCAACATCTTTCGCCTGTATAAAATGAGAGAAACAGTATGCCTTTCCGATTCGCATATGATTGCCGCAGTTGAAATTGAAATCTATCTTCCCGTTTCGGTTGATATAATTCAGCTTCATCTTTCCGCCGCAATCGGCGCAGAACAAGAACCCAGACAGCGGATGCGTATATCCGCGCTTTGTTTTCCTGCCCTGCGCTACGGATTTCTCCACTTCCCGTACCTTATCCCAAAGCTCCTGTGTTATGATTGGCTTGTGTGTATTTTTTATTACTATCCATTCGCTTTCATCACGTTTATAGCGTTTATGGTTCTTATAGGAAATCGAACTCCAACGTTGTTGAGCCATATGTCCCAAATATGTAGGATTTTTAAGAATACTGTTCACGGCACAGAAAGACCATAAGCCGAAATGATTGCGTTTCCCGACAATTCCGTACTTATCCATGCTGTATTTGCTCGGATTTGGTATGTTTTCCTCGTTCAGGATATCCGCTATCTTATGCGGACTTAAACCGCTCGCGCGCATTTCAAATATCCGCTTCACGACTGCGGCGGCTTTCTCGTCTATTATTGGCGTTTTCTTTTCGGTATCGCTTTTGACATATCCATAAGGGGCTTTCCTCGCGTGGTACTTGCCGTCCTTTGCATTGCTTTTAATACCGCACGTATTTTTTTGCTGGTATTCGCGGCATGCCACTCGTTGAAAACGTTCATGATCGGCATCATCTCCATTGCATTGCTGTCGCGGTTTTCCGTGTCAATATTGTCCTGTATGGCAATGAAGCGAATACCGAATGCCGGGAACACATAGTCCACATACTGCTCGACTTCGATGTAGTTTCTCCCGAAACGCGACGGGTCTTTCACGATGATGATATTGATTACGCCCGTTTTCGCATCGTCCAACAGCCGCTGAACTTCGGGGCGTTGGAAGGTCGTTCCCGATACGCCGTCGTCTATGTATTCGTCATAGACAGTAAAACCGTGTTCTTCCGCATACTTACGGAGAATAGTCCTTTGATGGTCGATAGACAGCGATTCGCCTTGACGCTCGTCGTCCTTACTTAAACGCAGGTATAGTCCGACAATGTAATTTTTCTGTTTCATATCGTTTACCTCACGTTTTTCGTTGTACGTTTTACGGCGATGGACCTCATCGTTTTCTCAAAGTCCTTGCCGCCGTGGAAATATATGCGGACATAATAGGTCTGCCTGCCCACGGTTTCCCGCCTGCTGATTGATGGAGCGAAGATATAGCAATTCTCGTAATCCTCGCCGCTGTAAAATGCTTTTTGTACTGCGTTCATTTTGTACCTCCTAAAATTTGATTTGTTTTGTCTTTCGACGGAGAAAAAACAAACGGAAAGGCATAAGCTGTCTATTGCCTGTTCTGTCCGTTGCTTTCCGTCAAGGGTTGCCGAAGGCAATGCACCTTGCCCTTGACGGGAAGGGCATTTCCGTTTACACTCTCCGGCCGAAAGACAAATATTATTAGTTTGCCTTCGGCATTTTCTCAATGACTTCTTTGCTGACTTTACCCATGATTTCGCCGTCCACCATGCAGGTGAAGTCATCCGCAAGAACGGCTTTCCGGTCGTCTATTCCAAATGAACAGACGATATCTTCATCCATGACGTCGGAAACGAAGTACGAAGGCAGGTCTCCGCCGTAGATCAGACGTTCTCCGGACTTCTCTATGTACTTCATCAGATAGCCGAGCGAATGCTGTACTTCCATCGGCGAGCCGAGCGCTTGAAAATCGTTGCGCCCGTATCGTTCAAGGAAATAGGTATTCTGATGCGCCGT
The DNA here is from genome assembly GCA_900549005.1 of uncultured Eubacteriales bacterium. GTDB lineage: Bacteria > Bacillota > Clostridia > Christensenellales > Borkfalkiaceae > Coproplasma > Coproplasma stercorigallinarum. Next base: position 17,928 of record URMT01000003.1, read on the forward strand.
CTGCATTCGGTGGTCTTTCGTGCTGTAATCCTTTGTTTCGACGATCTCTCCGACCATGCCGCCCGGCGGAATGTAGAAGATACCGTGAAAATGCAACCTTCCGTTCTCTCCGCCGCGCTCCCATACGCCGATGTGTTTCCAGCCTTTGCGCGCGACAAGATGTTTGAACGTATTGCGGAGCGATTTTCGGAAACTCTCTTCCGTATGCAACGCGTCCGAGAATGTAAACGTACAAAAGAAATTCCATTCCCTTTGCAGATTTACCTTTTTAGACAGTCGCACCTTTCTGCGAATTTTATTAGTCTTTTTCCGCTCGTTGTTCCGTTCGACGTATTCTTTCCGCTGCTCCTTATCGGGGATAGTTTCCTCCATAGCCTTTCGCATATAGGCTTTGCGCTCTTTGCGGGGAAGCTTCTGGCTCTCCTTGTATGCGACTTCAAATTGTTCTTTTTGTTCGACCTCTTTTGGCGTTGGCGGAATGGCTGCCCGTCGTCGCTTGCGCCCCTGCGGGAAGTTTTCCTTCGGGGTAGCGATGTAATGACTCCCGTCAAACGAGATTTTTGCTGCTCTGTACGGCATTGTTTTTGTTCCTCCTTCGATTTTTTGCATAGCATAAACCTTAAACTCGCAAGGTTTTTGCGACTTAAAGAATTTTCTTTGAGGAAAATTCTACACGCCAAACCGGAAAGTTCTTTTCAGGTTTGAAAAAGTTTTAGCACCTGAATACGACAGTTTTTGACGTGTTATAAAAACTTTTTCCACAAGCGTGCAAAAAATCAATGCCAAAACCTGTCCCTAATTTTCGGAGATTTTTACTCTATCACGGAATTTTTCGGAATGGAAGGAAATCAAGCGGACAGATTTCGGGCATTTACGGAGAGAAAAGGCGCGCTGACACTTTGTATTTAGGGCATAAAAGGTGCTTTTCAGGCTTTCAGCCAAAGAGGATAACAAAACAATCGGCAGAATGTTAGTAAGCCAACCTATAACGTTTCCATAGTCTGAAAATAGCAAATCCAAAATGAGGTGTAGTTTACCCAAACTGAACACATAGAAAAAGGCAGCCGCTTCGTAGAAAGCAAACTGCCTTTAAGGGGGGGGTATGAAGTTTTGGAACATATCTCAGTACGCGCCGTAAAGATCGTAATATCTATGCCGGATGCTTGCTTTGCGAGAATTTATCTTGCCTCTGCCGATACCGAGTTCCGCACTATCCTCCGCACTGCGGAACACAAGCCGACGTTCGCTTGTACTGTCTAAAATGGTAACGTTTTTGCCGGCTTTTATGTACAGCTCGCCCTTGTCGTTGATGATCTGTATTTTGTCCTTTCCGGTGATCGGCTCGCCGAAAATCTCTATATCAAGCCCTTCCGCTGCAAATTCCCTCGCAGCGTTTTCATCCACATATATGTTGTTCGCTTCCGTCTCGTAATCGAACACTTCTCCGAGCGACGCATTCTCAACAAGCTGCCCGTCCACAATCTGGATATAGCTATCGGCATAGTTCTTGATGAGCGTGATATCGTGTGTGACGAGCACAACAAGCCGCGTTTTGGAAATCTCTTTGAGTATCTCCATGACCTTTATGGTGTTCTGCGCGTCGAGGTTGCCTGTCGGCTCGTCGGCGAGAATGACGTCCGCACCCTTGATGAGCGCGCGGGCAATAGCTACGCGCTGTTTCTGTCCGCCGGAGAGCGCGTCGCCCTGTTTATTCTTGAACCGCTCCATATCCACGAGTGTCAGAACCTGCTCGCTCCGCCTCTCTATCTCCCCCTCGTCCCTAAATCCCGCGATGTGCATGGCGTTGCGCATGATTTCGGCGATGGTATAGCCGCGTTCGAGGTAATAATTCTGGAAGATAAACCCTATTTTTGCGTTGCGTATCTTATCCACTTTTCCGGCAACGTTTTCGCCGTCTATGTAGATTTTTCCCTTATCCTGTCTATCCAGCCCGCCGATGATATTGAGCAAGGTCGTCTTGCCGCTGCCCGACTTGCCGTATATGGCGATAAAGCCTTTTTCGGGAAGTTCAAAGGAGACGCCTTTCAGCACCTCGTTGCGGTTGCGGGAGTGCGCGTTGAATACTTTACCGATGTTTTCGATTCTAATCATAAACACACCCCCTTATTTTGACCCGCGGCGTAACGATTTACGGATACTCTGCCCGTTCAGGCTCTTATTGAATCCGAACGCGACGAGTTCGACGATCAGAAGCAGCATAATCTCGATAAAGAAGTAATTGCCGACGGAGATGAACGTCAGACTGCTGCCGGGGATGATCGTCGCAATGAGAGAAACGAGAGGCAACAACACCAGAGCGGGCAGGAAGATGAGCGCCATCTGGATATACAGCGAACGGCTGGAAACCTTGTTCGGAATACCCAGCGTCCGATACACCGCAAAGTCCGCCTGATAAATCTTCACGCTGCGCATGAAGATGATGCCGATCAGTACGCCTATCAGCAAACTCACGGCAATGAGCGCGACGTACCAGAGCACGTTTGTCGTAAATATGTCGCCGGGATTCTGCACATAGATATTGCTTGTCGAAAGCAAGCCCATGTACCCTTCGGGAAGATTTGCTATCGCGGCGCGGGCGGCTTCGTCCGAGGAATAGTAAAGGCATGCCTGCGTTGCACCGGACAGATCGCCTTCAAACATGGCGGCATAGTCCGCCGCACTCATTTCGACGATCAGCCCGTCTATATTCTCATTCTCCCCGCTCGCATCGGCGACGATGTACGCCCTGTCTGCCTTTGCCGTAAACACCGCAGTTCGTCCAACAACGTTGAAGTAGTTGGAATTGACGAGGTTGATATTTCCGTCCGTGAGCAAAGAATTTACCGTGAAAGTGTAGACCGTCGTTTCGTCCTCGCCCAGCCTGACCGTGCTGTTTACCGCCTGTATCTTCAGCCCGTTTTCCGCAAGCGCGCCGTAACCGAGATACAGCCTCACGTCCTCCGCCGTGAGCGAAGTTTTTATCTCTATATTTTCCAGCCCGACGCCTGCGTTTGTGAACGCGCCGGCAATTGCCGCTCCGTCGGCACTTGCCGATTGCGGAAGCACCAGCACGCCATCACTTGCCGAAAGATTATACTCATACGGCGAATACAGGCAGACAACCTCGTAATCGCCCAGCATATCCCCGCTTTCGGGAACGGTGACGGTAAATTCGGACAGTGTTCTGTCGCCGAGGATATAACCCGCATTTGTATCATAGGCAAGTTCGTCCAGCGTATCCGCAGAAATGCCGTCTCCCGTGCCGGACACGATGACTTTGCCCTCTATTCCCACGCCGTCCAGCGTGGTCGTGAGCGGCGAGATCAGGCTCTGCCCGAACAGCGCGATGACGAGAAAGAGCGTTACCGCGCACACCGCGAGCGCAAGGCTCATCATTGTGGTGAATTTGGGGCGGCTCTTATAGTTGAGTACGCCGATATGAAGCGTGTTTTTGAAATTATGGAAACGGCTGACGGTTATCTGCTCCGTCTGTTCACTCCCGGAATACGGCGCGGGAGGTTCGATCTGCTTATCCTCGCTCACGCTACCGTCATAGATGCGCACGCGGCGCGTGGCGTACTGCTTGAAAAATTCGGGGTTGTGCGTGACGACGATGACAAGTTTATCGCGGCTCACCTCTTTCAAAAGCGCCGCCACTTCTTTGCTCGCCTTGACGTCGAGATTGCCCGTCGGCTCGTCTGCGAGAATGATGGGCGCGTCCTTTGCGAGCGCGCGGGCTATGACTGTCCTCTGCTTTTCACCGCCAGAAAGTTTGCTGCCACGCCTGTTCATCTGCTCGGTAAGCCCCACGCGGGCGATAAGTTCCTTTGCTCTTCTCCGGCGTTCCTTTTTGTCGTCCAACCGAAGGAGCGCAAGCTCCACGTTTTCCAGAACGGTGAGGTTTTCTATGATATTGAAGTCCTGAAAGATTGTGGCGATGTTCTTTTCGCGGTACTTCTCCCAATCGCTTTCGGAGTAGTGCGAGGTCGGCTCGCCGTTGAAGTAGAGTTCCCCTTCCTCGTATGTATCGTTCGCGCCGATGACGTTTAAGAGCGTGCTCTTGCCCGAACCGCTCTCCCCTTCGATCGTCACAAACTCGTTATAGTCGAACGCCAAATCAATCCCGCGGATACCCACCGTGAGAATATCGTTGGAATCGTATATCTTTCCGATTTTTTCTAACTTTAACAGCACCGAGCGTTCTCCTTTTTCTCTTTAAGAGTTGTTTGTATTCCCGTAGCTCGCACATGAGTTCCCATATGCGAACCTATGTGCAAAAAAATTTTTATCCGTTTTGCGCGGTATGCGCTTTGACGAGTGCCTGCCGCGTCGAGCCCGTAAGCGCGCATACGCATCTTACGGCGTCTCCTTTTACATCGCCTTCGTCCGCTCCGCAGGAACACAGAAACTTTCCCATCGAGCGTGCTGCCATAAGGTACTCTTCCATCACTTGTTCGCCGAGCGGCGTCAGCCGTATTGTACGCGCCCTGTCCCGTAGGATATATCCCTGCGATTCGGCATAGACATTGAGCTTTACCGCATACGCAGGCGACACGTTCAGATACTCTGCGACTTCGTACCCCTTTGCGCCGCGGTCTTGCCGCTGCAACTTCTGTACGGCTACAAGATATTCAAGCTGTGAATGGTGCATCATATCCCCCTTATCCTTCACGGCGTGAAATACTCCCGCACGAGCTCTTTGCCGCCGCTTCTTTCAACGACGCCGTCCGCGATGAGGTATGCCTGATCGCAGAGCGCTTCGGCGCAGCGCACGTCGTGGGTGATAGTTATCATCGTGTTGCCCGTCTGTTCGTGGAGCTTGTTGAGTATCTCCACCATCTGGCAGAGCCCGTCATAGTCCTGCCCCACCGTCGGTTCATCCAATAAAAGCACTTCGGGAGCGCACGCGACGACTGCGGCAATGGATACGCGCCGTTTCTGTCCTTCGGAGAGCGACTGCGGGTGACGGTGCCAAAGGTGCTTTATTCCGAATAATCCCGCGATATGCTCGGCGTATTCGGGCGAGGGCGCGCCGAAGTTTATCTCCTTTTCCACCGTCGGCATAAAGAGCTGGTAATCGGGGTTCTGATAGACAACGCCCACCTTTTTGAACCATGCGCGGCTGCCGCGCGGTTTTTGTTTGAACTTTCCGTCGATATACTGCGTGATGGTGCCGCCCGTGGGTTTATAAAGCCTTGCGATGAGCCGCATTAAAGTAGTCTTTCCGCAGCCGTTTTCACCGAGGAAAACCGTTCTGCCGCCCTTTGGGATCTCGAGCGATATATCTTTGAGGATCTCCCTGTCTTTGACGGAAAATTTTACGTTTTTGACTGTAAACAGCAGCGCGGTGCCTTCAAAAGGATCGCAGCTATCGTCGATTTTTGCCGTCTGCGCCTGCAAATACGCCGCTTTATCCTCTATTCTTTTTACCATTTTGCCGCCTATATGCCACACGGTATCGACAAACGGCAGCACCATGTCGAGGCGGTGCTCTATGACGACCACGCAATAACCCGCTTTGGCGAGCGAGCGGAGCGTTCCCATCAGCATTGCCGCGCCGTCTTTATCGAGATTGGCGAGCGGCTCGTCTAAAATGACGATCTTCTGCCCCATCGCCAGCGTGCTTGCGGTTATCAGCCGCTGTTTCTGCCCGCCCGAAAGGGTGCGGCACTTCCAACTTTTATCGAGCTTTAAGAGATTGCAGACAATATCTATTTGCTTTTGTATCTTTTCGGGCGGGAAAGCGAGATTTTCGCAACCAAAGGCGATCTCGTCCTCTATCACCTTCTGAATGATCTGCTCGTCGGCATTCTGCAAGACAACGCCCACCTTGCGGCAGATATAGCCGAGTTTTTTGCCCTTGATGTCCTCGCCCGCGATTTTCACATCCCCGGAAAGTTCGCCGTAATTGACGTTGGGAATAATGCCGCTGACGATATACATTAAGGTGCTCTTCCCCTCGCCGGAATGCCCGGATAAAAGCGTTACTTCTCCGTATTCGGCGGCAAAATCGGTGTTTTCAAGTATTTTCGTCTTTCCGTCGTAGGAAAAATTGACTTGTCTTAAATCTATCGCGTTCATAATACGACCACCAACACCGCGCCCGCGACAATTCCGAGAATAAACAGCACGTCGGAAAGAGCGGGATATTCCTTTTTATAGATAGAATACAGGCTGCCGCCCAGCGTAAAGCCGCGCGTTTCGACAGACAGCGCGAGCGTGTCCGAAATGTTGACGAGCCTCATGACGAACGGCACGAGGAAAGCCCTGTATAATATCTTTGGATTGAGAACGCTGCCTGCGCCGCGCGTTTTCATCGCCTCGCGCACGCGCCCTATCTCCCCTTTGAGCATGGGCACGAACGACATAGAGATGAGCATACCCAAAGTGATTGCACGCGGCGTATGCACTTGCGAAAGGCTGCGCGTCATGCGCACGGCTGCAATCGACATGGAGAGCGCAACCCCCAAAAAGAGCGCGCCGAAGCGGTTGAGCATAGATATTGCCGCCTGTACATCGCCGCCCGCCGAAGCGTAGGCAATGCCCGCAAACGCGCCGCCGAACACGATGAACGCCGGCAGTATTTTGAGAACGCCTTTGAAGCACCCGAAGATGCAAAGCCACGCAAGCACGCCGAGAAGGTACCAACACAGATTTTCGTTCCGCGCCGCGACCAAGCCGAAGATAATGACAAAGAGCGACGCGGTTATGGCAATGAGCGGGTAGAGTTTTGTTTTGAACCTGAAAAACGTCACTTTTTGAGCACCCCCGCTTTTTTCAGTTCGCGCGAAATTACCATTCCTATGACCGAGCCGACAAAACAGAGTGCAACGATAGCCGCCGTCATACCGACGATTACCCACGGGTCTGTGCCGCCGAGGAACATGGTAACAGCCTCGTTCTCCGCGCCCGTAACTGTGTAGTTCACGTTGTAATAAAGCCAGAGAAGTGGCACGGTCAGCGGCATGTACAGCGTGCCCGCCATAACGCACGCCCAGTCGTTTTTATAACTGCGGAAGATGGCAAACACCAAAAGTTCCGCCACCACCGCACACACGGCGATGAGCGCCATTGGCGGAAACATCATCACGAGAAACAGAGCGATAAAGATGCCCATAATGGTCATGGAACCGGCCTTTCGCACCTTCATAAGCCCTATCACGGGAAATATGGAAAATTGCAGTCCAAGCCCCAACTGAATGATTCCGAACACGGGAACATGGATGAGAAGCGGCATAATGGCGCTCGTCACCAGCGTACACGCCGTGATGATGGCGAGGAACACGATGTCCTTGATCTTGTAACGGCGGAACATCTTACTATCGTCTTTGTCGCGCGCCTCACGCTTTTTAAGTTTTTCCTCAAAAGCAGCTTGCTTGGGCGCAACGGCCGCCTGCATTGCAAGCGTATTTTCTATAAGCGCGGCGACGTCGGCGTTTTGTGTTGTGGTTTTGCTCGTATTTTCCATATATCACTTTACTTCCTGCATTACTCCGCTGTCCACACGGTAAATCCTGTCCGCAATCGCCATAGTGGATTCCCTGTGCGATACGAGGATAATGCTCTTTTTACTCTTCTGCTCAGCGAGTGACTTCAAAATCATTCCCTCGTTGATGGAATCGACGTTGCTCGTCGGTTCGTCCAACAAAATGAGCTGGCTGCCTTTTAGGAACGCGCGGGCAAGCCCGATACGCTGTTTTTCGCCCGCCGAAAGATTGTCGCCCATTGCCCCGACCTGCGTCTTGTAGCAGTCCGGCAAAGTCATGATAAAGTCATGCACCGACGCCATTTTGCACGCCCTTTCGATTTCTTCCTGCGTGGCACCCGGCTTGGCGATGCGAAGGTTTTCCTCGATGCTCTCGTCAAAGAGATAGGTCGTCTGCGACACCATCGTTACGTTGTCCAATAGATTATCCGAGGCGATTTTATCGACGTCTGTGCCGTTGTAATTTATTTCGCCCTTGTCCTTCTCCCAAAAACGCAACAGCAGTTTGAGGAAAGTGGACTTGCCGCATCCGCTTTCGCCGACGATGCCGATAATTTCGCCCTTTTCGGCGTGCATGCACACGTCTTTGAGTACGGGCGCGTTCTTTTCATACGCAAAGGACAAGTCTTTGACGTTCAGGTTTTCGTAATCGAAAGTCTTTCCGTTCTTTATAGGTGTGACCGCAGGCTTTTCTTCCAAAAGGTTCAGAACCCTGTCGCCGCTGGCAAAGGTCTGCGTGAGGTTGCCGGGCAACGCCGACACCGCCAGCACGGGGCCGAAACTTCCGAAAATCGTCACAACGCCGATGAGCATTCTCCCGAGGTCGAGCATCTCGAAGTACACGAGCAATATGCCGACAATCAGCGAGATTACGATGAACAGCGTTACCATGAGTTCGGTGGCGGCACTTGCCTTTGTGATGCCGTTTTTCATTTTCTTCGTCTCTTTCAGAAGAATATCCGAACGGCGGTTGACCTCGCTCTCCCTGTCATTTTCGGCATTGTTCAGAACAATGTCTTTAATACCCTTGATACTGTCGAGGAAGTAAGCGTTGAACGAGGCGAACTCCTTACGGTAGTTCACGCCCGATGCTTTGAGTTTGCCCGACGAAATGAGCGGCACGATTATGCCGATGACGATATACCCCGCAAGCGCCACGAGAGCCAAATACCAGCTTGCGATAAATCCCACGAACAGGAACACCGCCAGCGACACCAGCACCGCAATGCAAATCGGGCTGATGGTGTGCGCGTAGAACACTTCGAGCGTTTCGATGTCGGAAGTGATCATGGCGATAATACTGCCCTTTTGCTTACTTTCGAGCTTTGCGGGACAGAGCACGCGGAGTGCCGCGAAGATCTTATCGCGCAATACCGCAAGCAACTTGAACGCGATATAGTGGTTACTGTACTGTTCGAGATACCGAAGTCCTCCACGCACGACGCCGCAGCCGACGGCAAGGCCGATGATCCAGCCCCATGCGAGGGGGATTTCGGCGCACAAGCCGAGGATGCCCAAAGCCTTTGCCACACCCGTTGCGCCGAATACCGTCACGCCCATCGCAGCGATAAACCCGACAGAGCCGTTGATGACGGCGAGTATCATTATATACGACAGCGAACCGAGCAGCACAATGAGGCTCGCCATGATTTTTGCGCCGCTTCTGCGAAGTTTTGCTTTCATAATTCACGCTCCTTTACACATGCCGCGGTCGCGCCCGTGATCTCTTTATACCCTTCTTCCAACGCTTTTTGCGTATTGAACAGCTTTGCATAGCAGCCCTGCGCGCTCATAAGCTGCGCATGGCTGCCGCATTCCTTTATTTCCCCTTCTTCCATATAGTAGATATTGTCCGCGGGGACGACGTTTGCAAGGCGGTGCGAAATGACAATTACGCTTTTGTTCTTGCTCATTGCCTTGATGTTATCCATTATGATTGCCTCGCTCTCGATGTCGATATTGCTCGTTGCCTCGTCAAAGACGTAGATGTCTTTGTCCGCTACGAGGTTGACCGCAAGCGCCAGCCGCTGTTTTTGCCCGCCCGATACGTTGTTCGCATCCTCTGTAATGACCTTATCCAGCCCGCCGTTCTCCTTTATAAAGTCTGCGAGATTGACAGCCTCTAACGCCGCCCAGATTTCCTCATCGGTCGCGTTCTTCTTTGCAAGTTCAAAGTTGGCGCGCACGGTGTCGTTAAAAATATAAGTGTTATAGGAAACGGACGCGAGGCGGGAATAGTAGGACTCGCGCGTTACGTTCTCCAAAACTTCACCCCCGACGGTTACGTTGCCTGCTTTCGGGCGGTACGCGCCGACGAGCATATTGACGACGGTGCTCTTTCCGCAGCCGCTCTCGCCGACGATTGCGGTCATTCCTTTTTCGGGGAAAGTCATACTCACGTTTTCAAGCACGTCGCGCTTGCCGTCGTAGGAGAAGGTCACGCTGTTTAATTTCAATTCCGTTCCCTTTACTTCGTTTTCGCCCCATACGGGATCGGGAACGTTGAGGAGAGATATTATCTTTCTGCCCGCGCTCGCGCCGTTCATGGCGACATGGAAAGCCGAACCGAGCGAACGGAGCGGCAGGAAAAACTCCACCGCCACAAGAATGAGAAAGAGCGCGGCGGCAGGCGCAAGCCAGCCGTTCATAAGTCCGACAATCGAGAGCGCGATGCCCGCGCCCGCGCCGCCGTATGCCACCAAGTCCATGATGGTGGTACTTGCAAGCTGCATGACGAGCACCTTCATCGTGATCTTGCGGAACTCCTCCGCGCTCGCGTTCATCTTGACGTGGCGGGCGGCGTCTGCCTTGAAGATTTTGAGTTCTTTCAATCCCTGCACGCTGTCTAAAAAGGCGTCGCCCATCGAGGTGTATTTGCCCCAATACTTTGCGAATATCTTTTTGGCATACTTACTTACCGCCACGATGGACACGGGAATGAGCGGCACACACGCCAAAAGCACCAGCGAAGTGCGCCAGTCTATCCCAACGCAAATGCAGAACAAAATAATAGGCGCGAGCATGGAAAAAAAGAACTGCGGCAGATATGTGGAGTAATACAGATCGAGCTGTTCGATGCCCTCCATTGAAACCTGCGTCAGCCCAGCCATGCTCATGCCGTCCGTACTGCGAACGCCGAGTTTTAAGATTTTGTCATAAGTGCGTTCGCGCAAGTCCTTTTTGACCTTGCGCCCCAGCATATCTTTCAAATTGCCGGTGCAGCGGCTGGCGATATAACGCACGATAATCGCAACGACCGCCGTTATTGCGGGATATATGTAGGCGAGCGGCTCGTATCCTTCAATGAGGAAGTACACCGCCCAGCAGATGCTCGCCGTAATGCCGATGTTTGCAAGCATACCGAGCACCATTAAAAGGACGGTATAGACGACGTACTTTTTGTTTCCGCCGATGAGCTTTAAGAGTTCTTTATCAAACATTACCTTTCGCCTTCTCTTCCTTTTTTAACTTCTTTTTGTATTTTATCATCTGAAAGACGTGTCCCATCGCGAACACAGGGTGCGTGAATATCATTCTCGGCCCCGACCACTTCATAACATCCTTTATCTTCTCCCGCATATCCGGCTTATAGCAATGGATTTTACAGAAGGAACAGAATTTTTTGTTGACCTTGAACGGGCATTTTTCGAGACGGAAGAGCGCGTATTCTGTAAGCGCCCTGCATTCCTCGCATAGCTCCTCCCCTCTCGTTCCGTGCTCGCCGTGGCAATATTTTTTGATCATCACGGGGATGAGCTTCTTTTCTTTCTCCCACGCTTTGAGTTCTTTGGGCGTTTTCTGCGTTTTTGTTCCCTTCACGATTTGCCTCTGTTTCGCCACATACGAGTTCGCATACACTAACTCACGGGCGAAAAATTAGGTACGCAGTAGCGAACTTATGGGTTAAATAAAAATTCGCCTTTCAAGTTCCCTCTTGCGAACCAATATATAGTATAATCATTTCTGCCTTGCAAGTCAAATATATTTACCGCGGTTAATTAAATCTTTCCGAAAAATTTGCCTGCACAAAAAAAGGAACGCACGCGGCGTTCCCTTTTTCCTTACTCTTTGATATAATTCCGGAACACTTCCATCATCTCGTCGGAGACGACGTGTTCCATGCGGCAGGCGTTTTCTTCGGCAAGTCCAGGCTTTGCTCCGAGCTTCATAAGCGCCTTTGTGAGCGTCTGATGCCGCTCGTAAATACCCTCTGCTTTTTTTCTGCCTGCGTCGGTGAAACTCAGATTTCCCGTTTCGCGGTCGATATGGATATACCCTTTCTTTTCGAGGAGATTGACGCCGCGCGAGACGCTCGATTTGGCAAGACCGAGTTCATCGCACACGTCCACCGCACGGACATTTGCCTTTTTGCGGTGAAGTAGCAGGATTGTTTCAAGATACATTTCTTCTGATTCTCGTATTCTTTTAACGGCCATGTATGTTTCCCCCTTTTTCTCATCGTTTTTATTTATTATAGTCGATTTATAGCGCAAAGTAAAGAAAAATAGTCTGCTAACTTTCCCGTTCAACAATAAACTGTCGATATAAATAATAAATGCGCGGTGCTTGCCGCGCATTTATTATTTCCCGGAACCATTTTCGGCTATACATTTTGCGTTGCTCCGCCGAGTTTCCAGCCCACGGACTTTTCGCGCATAGCAATAAATTCGGCATACTTGCCCTGCTTTGCCAAAAGTTCCTTATGCGTGCCCTCTTCGACGATCTTGCCGCCGTCAAGTACGATGATCTTATCGGCATGGCGGACAGTCTTTAACCTATGCGCGATCATGATGACCGTTTTGGACTTCGTCAGCTCCTGAATGGCGTTTTGCAGCATCCATTCGTTTTCGGGATCGACGTTCGCCGTCGCCTCGTCCAAAATAATGACGGGGCTATCTTTTATGATTGCGCGGGCTATGGAGATGCGCTGTTTTTCACCGCCCGAAATGCTCGCGCCGCCCTCGCCGATGACCGTATCGTACCCGTCGAGGAGCGCGGATATAAAGTCATGACAGCACGCCTTTTTCGCAGCCTCCATCACTTCCTCCATACTCGCGTCCGGCTTGCCAAAACGTATATTGTTGGCTATCGTATCGTTGAACAAGTACACGTTCTGGAACACCATGCTGTAATTTTTAAGCAAACTGTCCAGCTTATATTCGCGCACGTCGTGCCCACCGAGGGAGATGCTTCCCTTATCAACATCCCAGAACCGCAAGATGAGGTTACAGAGCGTCGTTTTGCCGCTGCCTGAACCGCCGACAATGGCGAGCGAGGAACGCGCGGGTATATCTACCGTAACGCCGTCGATGATCTTGCGCTTGTCGTAGGAAAAATCCACATTCTGTACGGAAATATCCGTCTTTGCGGGCGTTATCTCCTTGCCGTTGATGTCCATGACGGGCAGGTTCATCGCCGCCTCGATCTTATCGATGCTGTTTGCCGCTACACGAAGTAAAGCCGACATATTGCCGCCCGAATCGAGATCGTTGAACACCATAAAAGAGGCGATGCAGGCGACGAGCGCCGTAAACAACGGCATAGAAAGCTGCGTGTAGAGCCATACCGACACCGCGATAATAGCCACACCGGCAAGTTTGACGGCAACGCCCTGCAATGCCATGAACGGAATATAGTTCTTTTCGAGCGCGTAATTGACGTCCCTGTCCTCTTTGATGGCGGAAGTTACTTTTTTATTGGCCTTGCCCGTCAGATTATACGACTTGATGACCGCAATGCCCTGCACATATTCAAGCACGGCCTCCACCGCTTTGTCGCTCGAAACAGTCTTTCTGTCCGAGTTCTTTTCGCCCGCCTTATGCAGGAAATGATTGATAATAAGAAAGAGAACGAACCCCGCCGCGGCGACAAGTCCTATGCGCCAATCAAAAACAAGCAACGAAATGGTTATGACGAGCGCCATAAACAGCCCTTTGGTGGTAAGGAGCAGGCAGCGCGTGAGTGTATCCTGCAATGACTCCGCCGTGTTGGTCGCGGTGTTGGCGATCTGTCCGAGGTTATGTTCGTTGAAATACCCCATCGGCGCGTATTTGAGCTTGTCGGCTATGCGGATACGCGCGTTCGCCGCTATGGTATAGCCCGCATACGTCAGAAACTGCGTAGAGAAATAATTGCATACGGCGGCGAGCAATACTCCTCCGCCCACAATGCCGAACGCCGACCAGACCGTGGACATGGTCGCTGTTCCCTCTATCATATTTTGCAGGGCATACGCCGTTGCAAGGAGTGAAAACGCGGTAAATACCGACTGCAACAGCCCGAATACGAGCGCAATTATCATATGCTTGCGCTGTTTCCCGGCAAATTTTATAAACTTCAACAGATATTTGAACATAGTTTAATCCTCCGCCCTGTCCTTTGCGCCGATATGCGCCTGCCACAGCTCGTTATAGAGCGCGGACGATTTGAGCAGCTCTTCATGCGTGCCGCTCGCCTCGATTTTACCACCGTTGACAAGGAATATTTTATCCGAATCGACGATGGTCGAGAGCCTGTGCGCGACGACGATGAGCGTTTTGCCCTGCACGAGTTTTGACACGGCGCTCTGAATGACCGCCTCGTTTTCCGGATCGGTATAAGCAGTCGCCTCGTCTAAAATGACGACGGGCGCGTTTTTGAGCATGGCGCGCGCAATGGCAATGCGCTGTCTTTCACCGCCTGAAAGATGCCCGCCCGAACTGCCGACCACGGTGTCGTAGCCGTTTTCGAGTTTCATGATAAATTCGTGGCAGCCGGACGCTTTGGCGATATTCTCTACCTCCTCGTCGGTCGCGGTGAGGTTGCCCTTGCGGATGTTTTCGCGCACGCTCTCGTTGAACAGGAAGTTATCCTGCGCGACGTAGGCGATGTTTTGGTTGAGCTGTTCGAGCGGAATTTCGCGGATGTCCTTGCCGCCTATGGTTATTTTCCCGCTCCCGACGTCCCACATGGAGGCGATGAGCTTTGCGATCGTCGATTTTCCGCTGCCCGAAGGCCCGACGAGCGCGTTGACAGTTCCCTGCCGGAACTCAAAATTTACGCCGTGCAGGATCTCTTTCCCCTCGTCGTAGCCGAACCGGACATTCTCGCCCTTTACGGTATAGTTTGTAAGTTTTACCTTATCTTTGGGGCGGACAAGCTCCGGCTTTTGCAGAATGGAGTTTATCTCTCCGACGATGACGCTGATCTTGCCGATGTCGTCGCTGTAACTCATAATGCCGATGAGCGGCGTGAGCATACCGAAGCTCAGCACGACGAGCATGACGAACTCGGCGAGGGTAACGCTGCCCTGAACGTAAAACGCGACAGATGCGGGCAATACCGTCAGAAGCACGGCGGGGAATACCGCCATTGCAATGGAAAAGAATATCTGGCTCTGTTTCATCCAATCGATGGCAGAATGCGCGGACTCATACGCGGCATCGGTGAACTTCTTATATGAATCGGCAGACTGATTGAACGTCTTGATGACCTCGATGCCGTTGATATATTCCACGGCGACAGAGTTGAGGTTCTTGCCCGCGCGCACATACCGCCCGAACTTCTTTTTGTAGCCTATCATCATGCACATATACATCAAAAGTCCCACGGGTATCGTGATGAGCGAAATCAGCCCCACCCGCCAGTCAATCGTCATGATGTAAACGAACAAAGCGATGGGCGCGAGCAGTTTGGATGACACTTCGGGAACGATGTGCGCGAGCGTCGTCTCAATGCTGTCGATGCGCTCTAAAATGGTGTTCTTGATCTCGCCGCTCGGCCGCGAAAGGACATCGCCGAGCGACATGCGCGCGAGTTTGTCGCAGGCGCTCGTGCGAACATCGGAGATGACGGTGAACGTCGCCTTGTGTGAGATGGTCGTTGAAACCATGTGGCAAGCGTAATGTCCCACCCAGCACAGCGCGGCGATCAGCAGCCACATACCGTAAGTTCCGAACGTGAACGTAAATTCGCCCGCTACGAGCAGTTCCGTGATTTTGCCGAGGCACACGAACGGAACAATGCCGAATCCGACTTCAAGCACCGCAAACAACACCGACAAAACATATCGGCTGCGGTACGGGCGCGCCCATTCGTACAAGTACGAGAACGTACCCCTCTCCTTACCTTTATTTGCCATAAGTCCTCCTATATTTTAGTTCGCTTATGCGAACTAATCTGCATGAGTTAAGGGGAGTTTCCCTCCCCTTATGTTTACAGACCGAGCAGTTTATCCCAGCCCGCGTTGAAAAATTCCTGCAATTTCAGGATATATTGCCGCGCGTCCTCCCGCGATAAGTCGTGCATGACGACCTCGAACATGCCGTTGAACATCGCGCTCGCCAGCATGTGCGCCAAATCTTTGCGGATGTCCGCGATCTCATAACCAGCACCTTTTACAGCGTCTATAAAGCGAAAGGTACTTTCCGTCTCCACGTCGATCATTTTATCGACGTAGTATTCGTAGCTCGTTCCCCCGCTCTTGCAAAGAATGAGCTTGAAGGCATCGAAGTTATCGTAGATGAGATCGACCATGCGGTCGATTTTCTGCGCAACGTAGGGGTGCATCTCCCTGCGCTGGTATTCGGGGGAATACCCTGCAAACTCGTTCTGTACGGTCATGAAATAATTGTACAGTTCGTCTGCCGGCCCCTCCACCAGCTCGCGGAAAATCTCGCTCTTATCCGCAAAGCGGCTGTACAGCATACCCGTGGTAAAGCCCGCCCTTTCCGCAATCGTGCGCATGGAGGCTTCGGCAAATCCCCTCTCCATAAATTCGGCCTTTGCCGCCTCTAAAATTTTTCCGCGCGCGCTGTCGTCTTTTTCCCGCATGCTTCACTTCCCATATTTGATAACAATGTTATTATAACAGCGTTATAAGAATAAGTCAATTGTTTTTCCATAAGAAAATAAAAAACCGAAGAAAAACTTTCTTCGGTTATCCCAATGCGACATCAAGCGCCATCATCACCACAAAGCCGAGCATTGCACCCCATGTGCCGAAATGCGGGTGTTCTGATAGGTGCGCATCGGGAATGAGATCTTCCACGACGACAAATATCATTGCGCCCGCAGCAAACGCCAGAAACCACGGCTGCGCCGCCGTTAGATTTGCCGCAAGAAAATATCCGATAACGGCAAACACGGGTTCCACCGCTCCGCTGCCCATGCCGTATAAAAAGGCTTTACTGCGGCTGCCCGTCGCCGTTTTCATGGGCAGGGAGACAGCCGCGCCTTCCGGAAAATTCTGTATCGCCATACCCACGGCAAGACCGAGCGCGGAAATAAACGCGCCCTGCTCTCCGAGCGCTGCCGCCGCGCCGAACGCAAAGCCTACGGCAAGCCCTTCGGGAATATTGTGTATGGTGACGGCAAGAAAGAGTTTTGCGGGCTTGTTAAGGTGGCTCTTTAACCCTTCTTCCTCGTTTGTTCCCTTATGAAAGTGCGGTACGAGCTTGTCGATGAGCACGAGAAATGCCCCGCCGAGCAGAAAACCTATTACCGCAGGCAAAAAACTCAACGAGCCGTATGTTTCTTCCGCGCCCTCAATGGACGGAATGAGCAGCGACCACACGGACGCCGCCACCATGACTCCCGAAGCAAACCCCAAAAACAGAGTATTGAGTTTGCCGGACATCTCTCCCTTGAAGAAAAATACGAGCGCCGCGCCCGCAGTCGTCGCGATGAATATGATACAAAAACCGAGTACGGTCATTGCCGTCGTCGTCAAATCTGCCCTCCTTTCGTGCCGTTACTTCTTTCCGACCAACAGTTTGGAATGCGCGAGCATATATACTCCGCTCTCTTTCTTGGTCAGAAACAATCCGTCCGTCGTGTCGATGAGTTCGGCCTTCTCAAAGCCGCACTCTTTCAGCTTTTTCACAAACGCCCGCATATCGCCGTATTCGCGCGGCGACATGATGTCGTGAATAGCGAACGTGCCGCCCTTTTTCATCACGCGCAGCGTTTCCGAAAGAAGCTGCTGTTTATCTTTACCTTTGATGTTGTGATAGACGTAGTTGCTCGTCACGGCGTCGAACGTTTTGTCCGGAAAGTCGAGTTTTACGGCGTTCCCGCGCAAAAATGATACGTTTCGCACCCCTTCCGCCTCTGCATTGCGTTCGCAGAGCGGAAGATTGAACGAGGCGTATTCTTTGCCCCAGCGGTCTATGCCGACCATCTGCGCGCGCGGATTGCGCTTGGCGCAGGCGATGGTAAGCGCCCCGCTGCCGCAACCGACATCCAGCCCTCGCCCTCCGTCCGGCAATGTAACGTATTTCGCAATACCTTCAATCACCCGCTTGGAGATCTTGCGCTTGCCGTTATACGAAAAGGCGCAATACATGTTTGCAAATATCCCCGTCAGGACGGCAAACAGCAAAAACGCTGCGCCAAAGAGAACGCCGAGCGCGATGCGCAGTCCGCCCTCCGTCGCCACGCCCGCCATGCCGAACACGATACATAAGGCAAGGCAGATAATCGCCATGCCGCCGAGGAGAAACAACAACCCTCTCGGCACCCAATTCTTATAATCCGGTTTCATTCGTATCCTCCATTACCGTCCATACTATATTTCCGACTAAAATAACGTCAATATATATCCGTCTACTAAAGCGATTATCAGATACATCACAACTCCCCTGATAAACGACCATATATTTTTTTCGGATTCCGATACAATTCTTTTTCGGGTATTTTTGTAAAACGAATGCGTTTTGTATTCCGCCACCATAAAAGGTCAATGACCAGAAAATCAAATACGTTCAGACTTTGCCCCATAATGGTCAGGGAAACAAAATTTTGCAAAAAGCTGCTGTCTCTGATAAACAGTCCCAAAATGAAAATTAAAAACAAGAACAACAAAAAATTCAACAAAAATACCGCCGCTTTACTGTGTTCTTTATAGCGCCCACGATATTCTGCAATTTCGTTTATCAGATTTTGAACCTCATCCGGATATGACGAATAATTTTTCAAGTTCTTCTCGTCAGTCCCCGTTCCCAAAAAACATAACAGAAAAAAGACAATACATAAAGCCGTCGTTTCGATTGCTAAAATCATTTTCTATGCTTCCGTCCATATCTTTGCCGCATCAGGGCTTTATCCCCTCGACGGCACACCAGACTTTGCGTGTTTTATGAATTTTGACATCGGAAAAACCTGCTTTTCCCATAAGGGCAGCGAGCTCTTCCGCCGTATAAATGGTCATACCTTCGCACCGCTTCGTCCAGATTTTCCCCTTTTCGGGATCCGTCATTTCGGACACCAGTATTGCCTTGCCTCCCCTTTTCAGGACGCGAAGCATTTCTTTCAGCCCCTGCACGGGATCGGGCCAGAAATAAATAGATTCAAAGGACAATGCCCTGTCATAGGTTTCGTCCCGATACGGAAGCCGCATGGCATCTCCGCACAAAATACCGCACCTGTCCGCATATTTTTTGGTCGCTTTACGGCTACATACAACGCTTTCCTCCGAATAATCGACGCCGTCCGCGCGGCTTTTCGGGCAGCGCTCCAAAATGCGGACAAGATTTCCTCCACCGCCGCACCCAACGTCCAGAACGCTCTCTCCGTCTTTCAGCGGGCACACCTCGAACGCCCAAAGGCAAAGAGGCGCATGCCCTTTGTTCATGGCGCTCACGATCATTTTGCCGAATTTTCCCTTCGGTTTTTTGCAATTGTTTAAAAATTTTTTTATCATAGCTCCTGCACCTCTTATAACTTATACTCATACACCAGCGATTTGCCGGGCATGCCGAAGGAATACGGCTTTTCCCATACGAGCCGAAAGCCGCGCTTTTCATAGAATGTGTATGTGGCGTCCGTATCGGTGAACACGCGCACCGTCTTTACGCCGCTCTGAATGCACCGCTCCTGAAAGGCTTCCCAGAGCGCCGTTCCCAAACCTTTTCGGTAATCTCTGCGCGAACAGAGCGCCATCAGCTCGCAGTCGCAGGTGAGCGGAGTATCTTTGCCGTTCTCTTTGAGTTTCTTGTAAAAGAGATCGAACTGTGCCTTGAACGGTGCGGACATCTTGTAGCCGCCGAACATAAACTTGAAAAAGCACCTTAACCACGCCTTATAATGCGGTTTTACGTCGTGCAGTTTGGCGAGCGCCTTGTCAAAATTCTTTTTGTAGTGCCCGATGATGAACCCGACGACCTGCCCTTCGCTCTCCGCCACATAGGTAAAGGAACACTTCTCTGCGAGTACCTGCGCATAATCGCACAGAAATGCTCTGTCATTCTCCGTCAGCGGACAGTTAAAAAAGCTCTCGTAAAAGCACATCGCGCAGTCGGGGACGTCCTTCTCCTCAAATTTGCGGATCAGAAACATAACACTCACCTCTTGTGCGAGAACAGACCGTGCTTTTCATACGGCATCGTCTCAATTCTTCCCACGCCGTAGCCCTGCTTTGCGATCGCCTCTTTGATGAGCGCGGTATTCACGCTATCCTCGGCAACAACTTCCGTCCTGCCCTTTGCGTGCGAAGATTTTACTTTCTTCACGCCATCCACGCGGCGAACGACGTCGTTGACGTGCGTTTCGCACATGCCGCAATGCATGCCTTCTACTTCTAAAACTATCTTTAACATAGCTTATTCTCCTTATAGTTCGCATATGCGAACACGCTTATATTATATCTTCTTTATCTGCAAAAAGCAAGCAATTAACGACGGTTTCAAAAAAGCGGCCGCAATAGCGACCGCTTTCCTGTTACTCGTTTCCCGCGAGGCGTTGCCTTTCTCGCAGATGTATGAAATTGTTGTAGATACCGCCACGCTTTAAGAGCTGTTCGTGCGTGCCCTGTTCGGCGATTTTCCCCTCGGACACGACGACAATTTTATCCGCCGCGCGGATGGTGTTCAGGCGGTGCGCGATGACGAGCAAGGTTTTGCCCCGCACAAGTTCGGTGATCGCCTCCTGAATGTGCCGCTCGTTGTCGAGATCGACGCTCGCCGTCGCCTCGTCCAGAATGACGATGGGCGCGTCCTTTAAGATACACCGCGCAATGGAAATGCGCTGTTTTTCACCACCCGAAAGGGAGGCTCCGCCTTCGCCGATGACGGTATCGAACCCCTGCGGCAGATTCATGATGAAGTCGTAACAGCGCGCTTTCTTCGCTGCCTCCTCCACCTCCTCTCTTGTGGCGGTCGGTCTGCCCATCGTGATGTTGTTGTAGACGGTATCCTGAAACAGGTACACTCGCTGGAACACCATGCTGATTTTGTCCATGAGTTCAGAGAGCGGCACGTCGCGGATGTCCACGCCCCGAACCTTTATACTGCCCGATTTTATATCCCAAAAACGAGCCAAAAGGTTTGCGAGCGTCGTCTTTCCTCCCCCGCTGGGGCCGACGAGCGCGGTCATCGTGTTCTTTTCTGCCGCAAAACTGACATTGTGAACAGTATCTTCTTCGCCGTATGCGAATGTCACGTTCTCAAACGATATTTCGGGGGCGGAAGAGGTTGCGGGAATGTGTTTTTTGCCGTTGTCGGGCAGCGTCTTTTCATCGAACACGCCCTCAATCCTGTCCAAACAGCTACCCATGACGGTCAGGCGCGACGATTCGCTGTACAGTGTTTTGAGCGGCAGGAAGATGGAAAAGGCAAACAGCACGCAGCCGATGAGGTACGGCAAGGTCATCATATTTTCAAAATACAGCCACACGCCGAGCGCGACGATGCCCGCCATGCCGATGGTATAGAGCACGTTGAGCACGACCATCCACGGCAGCTGCGTGAACTCGAATTTGAGCGCGGCGTCCCTCGTCTTGCGGAAGTTTTTTGTCAGATCTTCCGACTTTTCGCCGAGCAGATTATAGCTCTTGATGACGCCGATTCCCTCGATATGGGAAATGACCGCCTCCGTCAGTTCCTCGTTTTGCTGCTGGCGGATATTGCTGTGTTTTACGCCCGATTTATTCATAAAGGCCGCGGCGATGACGACCGCCAGCGACACGCCCGTGACCAGCAGCCCGATGCGCCAGTCAATGACGTACATGAACGCGACCATGAGGAGCGCTGAAAACCCGTTGCCCAGCATATCCGCAATCGACTGCATAACATTTTCTTCGACAAATACCATATCGGACGAGAGCACCGAGCTGATCTTTCCGATATTACCAGCCGTAAAGTAGCCCATAGGAAGTTTACGAAGGCGCGCGCCCAGCTCCATGCGCTTTTCTGCAAAAATCTTATATCCCGCCGTACTCTGCAACCTGTCGCTCCAATTGGTGGCGAGAATATGTACTGCCAGCGACGCCGCCATGCCCGCAAAGTAGATGAGACAGCGCAAAACGGTGATCGTCCCCTCGTAAAACTCATTGAAGAGCAAGAAACCGAGGAAGAGCGGCATCATGATGCAGATGCCCTTGATGAACGCGAACAGCGCCGCCGAGAGCACCCTGCCCTTGTATTTGCCCGAAAACTTCAATATCCTAACAAAAAATTTAATCATACCTCGCCTCCTGTCGTTCCGACCACATTCCACGCCGCGCTGTCCTCGGAAATCTGCCAGAGCCGTTGATAAATAGCGTTATTTTGGAGCAGTTCTTTATGCGTGCCGCTGCCCGCCACTCTGCCGTTGTCCAGCACATAAATTCTGTCCGCGTTCTGTATGGACGCAAGGCGGTGCGCGATGACGAGAAGCGTTTTGCCCCGGACGACTTCGGCGATCGCCTTTTCCATCTTCTCCTCGTTTTCGGGATCGGCGAACGCCGTCGCCTCGTCCAAGATGACGACGGGCGCGTTTTTCAGAATAGCCCTTGCGAGCGAAACTCTCTGTCGCTCCCCGCCGGAAAGCGCGCTGCCGCAGTCGCCCGCGAGCGTATCAATCCCGTTTTCAAGTCGATTTATAAATTCCATGCACTGCGCCTTTTGTGCCGCGGCGAGCACTTCCTCCTTCGTCGCGTCGGGCTTGCCGACCTTGATGTTGTCATATATGCTGGTGTTGAACAGGAAATTATCCTGTGACACAAAGGAAATTTTATCGTTCAGGGCATCGAGGCTCATGTCCGTAATGTCCTGCCCGCCCAAAGTTATTCGTCCGCCGCCGATGTCGTAGTAATGCACCAGCAGCTTTGCGAGAGTGCTCTTGCCCGAACCCGATTCGCCGACCAGCGCCGTCTTTTTGCCCTCCTGCACGACGAGGCTGATGCTCTGAACGACGTCCTTGTCCTCATAGGCAAAAGTCACGTTCTCGAACACTGCCGTGTTCCCCTTACCCGTAAAGGCGCTCCCCTTGCTTTTCAGCGGCGCGGCGTCCAAAGTCTTTTCAAGCTCTTTGACTTTTCTGTCCACCTGCGCGAGCGAGGGCACGAAGCGCATTGCCTTCATGAGCGGACCGCCCAAACCGAAGGAAAGGCAGAGCACCAAAATGAGGTCTGCAAGCTGCGACCAGCCGCACGCGACGAACATGCCGCCGAACGGCAATGTAAACAACGAACAGCAGGCGAACACGCCCGCATACACCGCCATCCACGGCCAGCACACACGGTACCAGTCGAGCGTAAAATCGCGGTACGCCTCCACGTCCTTTTTATACCGCTTATAGGAATCGCCGTCCCTGCCGAACACTTTGACGACTTCCATGCCGTTGACGTATTCGATGATGGTGTTGTTCATGACCTGCGCCGAGCGGTAGTAACTGTCCATCTTGGCAAAGCCGGCGCGCGTCATCATCATGACCGCCCACACACCGATGGGAAGCATAATAAGCGTTAAGAGCGCGAGTTTCCAGTCCACCGCGAACATGGCGATGAACACGCCGATAGGAATGAGCAGATTGCCGATGCCTTCGGGTATGGCGTGCGCCAAGAGCAGTTCCATACTCTCCACGTCGTCCACGAACAGCTTTTTCAAGTTTCCCGTCCCCTTCTCCTGCACCACGCCGAGGGGCAGTTTCTCCATTTTGCCCTGCAAGCTCACGCGCAGATTGTACAGCGTGTTGAACGCCGCGATGTGTGAGAGGGACAGCCCGCCGAGGTAGAACACGAAATTCAGCACAAGGCAGACGGCAACGCCCACCACTCTGCCCACAGCGAACTGCCACGGAATGCTCTCGCCCGCAATGAGCGGCGAGATGATCTGATACGCGAATATGTACGGCAAGATCTGCGCCGCCACTGCTATGACAACCATGATCGTCGCCACAATGGTAAGAATCTTGTACTTACCCGCGTACTTCAAGATACTTTTTATCATACAGCCTCCTATACTTTTATTTGTTCGCATATGCGAACAATATACCAAAAGAATTGCCGCCACTGCGGGCGGCAGAATTTACCGCTCGAAACCGAGCATTTTATACCAATCGAACAGTCCGCACATCAGGTCGGATATGCGCCCTGCCTCCTCCTTTGTAAACCCATGAATGAGCGGCTCACAGATCGCCGTCCAGAAGGACGAAAGCATGACGTGCATTTCCTTTTCGGAGATGTCCGTCTTTGTCAGTCCACGCCTCTGCGCCTCCTTGTAGTACGCATAGGTTGTGTGGCTCATGCCCTCCACCCATTCGTGCTCGAAGTTTGCATACTTCGTCCCGTCCGAAAAGACGAGCAGCAGTCGCATTTCGTCGTAGCGGTCGTAGAGATAGTCGAACCACCACTGCATATATTCCCTGTCCATGTCCCACGCCTTTTTGAGCTGTTCGTCCGTGAGCGTGGCGGGAAGGACGGATTTTTGCCGCACTACCTCTTCGAGGTCTTGTACAGTGCTCTCCACCAGCGCGCAGAAAAGCTCTTCCTTGCCCTTGAACCGCTTGTACAGCGCACCCGTGGTCACGCCCGCGTTTTTACAGATCTCCTGCAAGGACGCATCTAAAAATCCCTTTTGCAGAAACTCCTCTTTTGCGCTCTCGATGATGCGCGGATCTATGCTCCTGTCCGCAACCGACATGCTTACCTCCTATGATAATTTGATTATCAATAATTCAATTATCATTATAATCATATGCTCTTCTCCTGTCAAGAGTTTTGCGGCAATTTTAAGAAATTTTCGAAATAAAATTTGGGCGCCAAAAAATCGCAGGGTTCAAGTCCTGTTTTGCATGAAAAACGGTCAAAAGACAGCACAAAATCAAAACCTGTTTTGAGGGTGCGTAAAAGTCCCGTTTTTGCCGTGGACAGCATTTTTATCCACGAAACATGGTCTATGCAACAAAATTTTAACTAACACTATTTTGACGAATCTGCTATTTGCTATTATTCCCCAAGGCTATTTACCTTGTGCTAAACTTCTTATGTCATCCATTTGGATGTCCTCCTTTTGATTTTTAGTTTGCAACTGCCAGGTCGCAACTCTATTATATCAAAAGGAGTTTTTATTTCAAGTTTCATCGCTTAAGCTCTTTCTTACCCGCGGACTATCCGCGGGTTTTAGGATACAATAAAAAAGCGGCGAGGCCGCACAAGGCAGTCCCGCCGTTTTTATTACGTTGAAAATTTTATTCCGCCGCAAGGCGTACCCGATTAAACTATGCCCTGAGCCATCATAGCTTCGGCAACCTTCTTGAAGCCCGCGATGTTGGCGCCCATTACGTAGTTGCCCTCAAAGCCGTATTCTTTTGCCGCGTCGTCTATGTTGTGGTAGATATTTACCATTATCCCTTTGAGCTTTGCGTCTACCTCTTCGAAAGTCCAGAACATTCTGCCCGATGACTGAGCCATCTCCAATGCGGAGGTGGCAACGCCGCCTGCGTTTGCCGCCTTTGCGGGAAGGAACACAACGCCGTTCTTCTGGAAGATTTCGATTGCTTCGAGAGTGGAAGGCATATTTGCGCCCTCGCCAACGTACTTGCAGCCGTTGTCAACGAGAATCTGTGCGGAGGCCGCGTCGATTTCGTTCTGCGTTGCGCAGGGAAGAGCTATGTCGCAGGGGATGGTCCATATGCCCTTGCAGCCTTCGGTGTAGGTCGAACCGGGAACCCTTTCGGCATATTCCTTTATCCTGCCGCGCTTTACTTCCTTTATATCCTTAACGACGTCGAGGTTGATGCCGTTGGGGTCGTAGATGTAGCCGTTGGAGTCGTACATTGCAACTACCTTTGCGCCGAGGCTCTGCGCCTTCTGGCACGCATAGATTGCAACGTTGCCCGAACCTGAAATGACCACTGTCTTGCCTTCGAAGCTGTCGCCCCTTACTTTGAGGGCCTCTTCGGTGATATAGATGAGGCCGTAGCCCGTGGCTTCCGTTCTTACAAGGCTGCCGCCGTAAGTAAGGCCCCTGCCCGTAAGCACGCCCACGTGCTCGTTGCGAATCTTTTTATACTGGCCGAACATATAGCCAATCTCTCTGCCGCCTACGCCTATGTCGCCCGCGGGAACGTCGGTATCTGCGCCGATGTGGCGATAGAGTTCGGTCATAAACGCCTGGCAGAACGCCATTATTTCGCGGTCAGACTTGCCCTTGGGGTCGAAGTCGGAACCGCCCTTGCCGCCGCCGATGGGAAGGCCGGTGAGGCTGTTTTTAAGTATCTGTTCGAGGCCGAGGAACTTTATTATGGAAAGGTTTACCGAGGGATGGAAGCGAAGGCCGCCCTTGTAGGGGCCGATTGCGCTGTTGAACTGTACCCTGTAACCCTTGTTTACCTGTACTTTGCCCTTGTCGTCTACCCAGGGCACGCGGAACATAACCACCCTTTCAGGCTCGACAAACCTTTCAAGAAGGCCCGCCTTTTCGTATTCGGGGTGCTTTTCCACCACGGGTGCGAGCGTGGTGAGTATCTCCGTAGCCGCCTGGTGGAACTCGGGCTCGTTGGGGTTGCGCTTTTTAAGATTCTTTAAAACTCTCTCAACATATGTCATAAAAAATGCTCCTGTTGCGCGCAACTTTATGGTTGCGCCGCGCTTTATTTGAATGAAGCAATTATAACATACGCTTAACGATTTGCCAAATTTTAAAATAGTCTTTGCTTATAACGATTTTTTATATTTGCTATAAGTTTTGCTAATATTTTATGATTTTGGGGTATTTTTCTGCCGTTTTGGCCGCTTTTTTACCATTTTTAAGTGTAAATTTTATAAGTAAAATTTAATAAATGGTATAACCACAGCTTATTGAACGGCGTTCAACCGCCGAAATAAACCTTTTGGGCGGTGTTGTAAAATACGTAGTCAAGCTCCTCTTCCGTTAACACGCCGCTATTGATAATGTAATCTTTCAGATTTGCGTAAGTATCGCGGCAGAGGTTTGAAGGCACGTCTGTGCCGAACATAAGTCTGTCTGCCCCCACCGTCTGTTTTGCCGTTTTAAGATGTGTGACCGCCGTCGGGTACGGGTAGGTTTCGGGCTGCTGGTTCGAGGCAAGCGAGGCGAGGTCGAAGTAAACGTTGGGCTGCACCAATTTTGAAAGCGCCTCTTTCAGAAGCTCTGTATCGGTGCGCTGAGGCGCGAGCAGATGACAGACGACGAAGGTAATCTGCGGATATTTTTTTACCGCCGAAGCCAGCCTGTCTACCTGCCAGCAACAGTTGCGCGGGCGGCCTATATCCATAACTACGACAAGCCCGTTATCTGCCGCATAGCGGTAACATTCGTTCATAATTTCGCCGTCGAGGTCTATCGGCCTATGGTATGCCATCAGCCCCGAACCGTTGCTCATTTCAAACTTTACCGCCTTGAAGCCCAGCTCTTTGAAAAGGCGGTGCTTTACCTCCTCCGCCTTTGCGCAGAACGGGTCGTACGACCCCGCCCCCGCAAACCTGTGCGGATACTTTTTTACCGCCTCGGCGGTGTACTCGTTTTGAAAGCCGAAGAACTGCCCCTGCAATAGCACGGCCTTTTCCACACCGTTTTCATCCATTACGGATACCAAATCGTCGGCGGTAAAACTTTCGCCGAATTGTTTGGGTATCATCTGAAATTCGCTGCCGTCGGCGTAGCGCGCCCTGCCGCCGCCCGCGCTGCGGAGTTCCCCGCGCGAAGTAAAGCCTGCTATGCACTGCACTACGTGAGCGTGCGCGTCGATAATTTTCATAATCTGCTTCCTTTTCTTTATTATTTATAATGCGGCCGTTCCGCAAAAATCCGCATACCCAATCGTCGCTAACTGCGGAAAGAACGGCCAACGGCGCTTTTCATATTATATAGATATGAGAGTTATTGAATATGACAGACGGGCCGCGTTAGACTACGCCAAGATGTGGGCGTTCAGGCGCAACCCGCAATTTTATAATTTTGACGGCCTGGGCGGCGACTGCACCAACTTTGCCTCGCAATGTATATATGCAGGAGCGGGTATAATGAACTACACTCCCACTTTCGGCTGGTATTACAAAGATTTGAATAACCGCGCACCCGCGTGGACGGGCGTGGAATATCTGTATAATTTTATGACGACAAACGAAGGCAAAGGGCCGTTTGCCGAAGGGACGCCGCTGAATAAACTGGAAGTCGGCGACATTGTGCAGCTTGGCACCGCGACGGGCGATTTTTACCATTCGCCAGTTGTGGTTGCCGTGCGCGGAGGCAGAATATTTGTAGCCGCGCACACTTTCGACGCATTTATGAGACCGCTGTCTTCTTACAGTTTTGCCCGCGCGAGGGGCATACATATTCTTGGCGTGCGAACCGAATAGTGCTTGCGCTTAAACAAAGATTTCAACGCTTATATTATAACAACTTTCAGACGGAAACGCAAAAGTACGGAACTGAAAAAAATAAAAAATGGAAAATCGGCGGCAAAACGCTTGAATTTTATTTAAAAATGTTATAAAATCTAATGGTCACGCAGAGATGGCGGAGTGGTCGAACGCGCACGACTCGAAATCGTGTTACGTGGGAACACGTACGGGGGTTCAAATCCCTCTCTCTGCGCCATATCATAAAAACGCGTGTTTTTCGTCTATTTTGGCGTAAAAATGCGCGTTTTTCTGTTTTTTGTTTACCGCAATTTACCCCATTTTACTCTATTTTGTTACCAAAGCCTGTTACCAAATTGAATGAGTCCTTATAAATATGAAAGTCAAGAAAAGCGCCGTCCTTACTCGGACAGCGCTTTTTCACTATTTTGTGCGGATTACGCAAAATTTTCTATCTTATTAACCTGAGTATCAATCCCTTTTCAGCAAGCGGCGGGGCGGAAAATTTATTTCCGCCCCGCCGCTTAAAATTATAAGTCAGATTAAAATAGCACAAGACGATGCTTTTTTATGACGAGATATGAAAAATTGAATATAAAGTCGGCCGCAATCAGAAACAGAAACGCTGACGCCACTACTTTTGCCGCCTTAGGCGGAATGAGCAGAACGAGCCTTTCGAGCAACGGCCATATTACCCCCATCGCTATCGTTATAAGCACGCCCCATAAAACGGACATTTCAAGGCAGACATACCCGAACAGGCTGAAATTGCTGTAACTGTAATCCCACAACATTATTCCGAATACTTTATCGAAAAACAGCACCGTAACAAATTCCGCCACCGTGGGTATGAGGGCGGCTGCGATAAAATACAGAATGTACAGTCCCGCATATGCAGGCACACGCAGCACAGGCGTCAGCTTTTTCGCACGCATAAAGAGCGGTTTAAGCCTTCCTCTGGTCGGCGTCCCTATTATCAGGTATATCGCCAGAATGCTGCACCCGTATATCGTGCAGAGCGGCAAAGATAAAAAGCCCCTGTCGGTAAAATCGTCCCAGCGCAGCACAAAATATACAGTTTCGCCGCACCACCCAAGAAAAGAGATAAGAACGAAAAGTATTGCCAGATAAGAAAATCTGAGCTTGCGCTCCTTTATGTCTTCCATAAACCTTGCAACTTTCATTATGTATTATGGCGCCGATTATAACACCCGATTTTGACCGCGGCGGCAACACTGCGTGATACCGATATAAAAAACAAGTGAAACATCTCACGCCAAACACTTCCGATGTTAATCATTGACACATATTTCAGAATATTTTCAGCAAATCACAAAAAAATACTCCGCGGAGAGGTTAACCCTCTGCGGAGTATTATTATCTGATATAGCTTTTATAAAGTTATACTGTAAGGGATTAATACGAACCTGATTTAAAGCGGGGATATCGCGGCAA
>URMT01000004.1 GCA_900549005.1 uncultured Eubacteriales bacterium
GCGCGGACCTGAAAAGTCCGCGCCCCGCGCCTTATTCTTAAACTACCCTTTCCCTATTTTCAAAATTCAATTGTCATTAAACTACTATTTACCCCGTCAGGCCTTGCGGCGGGCATTTAAAATCTTTTCGAACACGACGCCGTAGAAGTGCTCTGCGGGGGTGGCGCGCAGGCAGTCCTGAACGAACACCGAGGCCCTGTCAGCCGCCTCGTCAAGAGTTGCGCCGCCGAGGTATTCGGCCGTGAACACAGATGCGAAAATATCGCCCGTGCCGTGCGAGCTTTTGGGCAGTTTTTCGCCCATTACGTAGCTTATTTTGTCGCCGTCCTTAATGGCCTCGCCAATCTTTCCGTCCAGCTCTACGCCGGTCACCACGGCAACCGCGCCCGTCAGCTTTGAAAGCGCGGCGAGCACCTCCTCTACGTACGCCCTGTCGTACTCCGTTTTATACTCTATGCCCGTCATAAAGCACGCTTCGGTGAGATTGGGCAGAATTATGTGCGCCCTGCGCACAAGGTGTGCCATAGCCTTTACGTAGGCCATATCGAACCCGCCGTACAGCTTGCCGTTATCTGCAAACACGGGGTCGATTACGATGAGGGCGCCTTCGGCAGAAAATTCGTCGAACGCACGCTCGGCCGCGTCCATAAGCGTAGCCTTGCCCAGATAGCCCAGAAGGAACGCATCGAACTTGAAGCCGTTGACCTTCCAGTTGGAGTAGATGTTGTCCACCTCGGGCGTGAGGTCGAGGTAGCTCCACTGTTTGAACATCGTGTGGTTTGAAAGCACCGCCGTGGGCAGAACGCACGTTTCCAGCCCGTAGGCCGAGAGTATGGGCAGGGCCACGGTGAGCGAGCACTGACCCACGCACGAGAGATCTTGTATTGTAAGCAGTTTTTTATCCATATTTAAACTCCTTTAAAAATCGGTTGCAAGATTTGAACTGCATATCATTATAGCACAATCTGATATTGAAATAATAACCAGTTCGCAACAATTTAATAATACCAGCTTATATTGTGCAGTCGGCACACAAAGCCGTTTTTCGGAGAAGCAATTGGCGTATTTTTGGTGCGTATTCAGATGATTTTGGCGCATTTTACAAAAAATTTACAAAGTTTATGAAAATTTTACTATTTTATTACAACTCTGTGCGCACTTTTTTGCAACCTCGCGCTATACTATAACCGATGCGTGGGCAGGGGAGGCAAAACCCTTACCCGATAAAATCCTTTTTTTCTCCCCATAAGGCTGCCGACAGGCAGCCTTATGGCATTTAGGGAGAAAAATTTGCACATAGTGCAATGATTTTGCCCGTGCGCGAGTTTACGGGCGCACGGTTACCTCACTTTTTTTCTCCCCATAAGGCTGCCGACGGGCAGCCTTATGGCATTTAGGGAGAAAAATTTGCACATAGTGCAATGATTTTTGTGAGTACAGCAAACGTGCGGCGCGGGAAAATTCCCACGCCGCACGTTTTACTTTTTACCAAAACAATTCTGTCTGATTTACGCGTCTATGGAAGTAAAGCCGAATTTTGTTACGTCGAACAGCCCCCTGTCGGTGAGGCGGAGTTCGGGCAGAACGGCGAGGGCGAGGAACGAAAGAGTCATAAACGCTTCGAACCCGCGGTCTACGCCCGCCGCATACGCCATTTCGCTGAGCGCGGCAGACAGTTTTACGTGCTTTTTGCAGGGAGCGGAGCTCATAAGCCCCGCGATATCGAGGGGTACGGAGTGCACCACGCCGCCGAGCGAGAGCGCCATACCTCCCCCTATCCTTTTAAGTTCGGCGACGGCGGCCGCCATATCGTCCTTTTTATCGCCGATTACTATTATATTGTGGCTGTCGTGCGCGACGGTGGTTGCAACGGCGCCGCCTTTCAGTCCGTAGCCCTTTACAAGCCCCAGCCCTATCCTGCCGGTGGCAAAGTGGCGCTCTACCACGGCGAGGCGCAGAAGGTCTGTGCCTTCAAGCACGACGTCGCCGTCGCGGCTTTGCACCTCTTCCACAAGGCTGCGGGTGACCAGACTGCCCTTTATAAGACCTATCGCGCGGGCGCGCGTACCGTTTAGTTTTATGGTGAAATCTTCGGGAGTAACGTCGGCAACCTTTACTGTATTCTTTACCTCGGCGGGAACATATTTTTTGCACCTGAACAGCGCCTTGCCGCCCTCCGCCACGAGCTTTCCGCCCTTGAACACTGCGGCGCAGTCAAAGTCTTTAAGGTCGCCGAACACCGCCAGGTCGGCATCGTAACCGGGCGCCACGGCGCCCTTGCCTTTCAGTCCGAAACATTCGGCGGCATTGAGCGTGCACATTACAACCGCCCTTTCGCCGCTTATGCCGCTCTTTACGGCCGTGCGGAGCACGTGGTCTATGTGCCCCTCTTCGGCAAGGCCGTCGGCGTGCCTGTCGTCGGTGCACAGCGCAAAGCGGCGGAAATTACCGTCGTTCACCGCGGGGGCGAGATTTTTTAAGTCGTGCGAGGCCGAACCTTCGCGCAGGAGCACATACATACCCTTGGATATCTTCTCTTCCGCCTCTTCGGGTGTGGCGCACTCGTGGTCGGCCACCGCGCCCGAGACAACGTAGGCGTTGAGCTCCCTGCCTGTCATACGCGGCGCGTGCCCGTCGGCAGGTTTGCCCGCCGCAGATGCTGCCACCATTTTTGCGAGCACTTCGCGCTCGCCCGCCGCAATTGCGGGGTAGTTCATCATTTCGCCCAGGCCGAAGAAAGTTTTTTGACCTATCGCCTTTGCCGTTTCGGCCGCGCCGAGGACGGCTCCGCTCGTTTCAAACGGGGTTGCGGGCACGCAGGATGGAAGCATCAGCTTTACTTCAAGCGGTGTGCGCGCCGCCGCGCGGCTTATGTAGCGCGCGCCTGCAAGGCCGCATACGTTGACTATTTCGTGCGGGTCGGCAACGACGAGCGTGGTTCCGCGGGGAACCGCGAGGGCGGCGAACTCTTCGGGCGAGAGCTGGGTGCTCTCTATATGCATATGCCCGTCGATGAGCCCCGGCGTTACTATTTTTCCGCCGAAGTCATATTCGACTTCGCCTTCGTACTCGCCCACTCCCGCTATCTTCCCGCCGCAGACGGCAATGTCGCCGCGGCGCATGCATACCGAAAACACGTCGAGGTAGGCGGCGTTCTTCAACACGACGTCGGCCTTCCTCCTTCCCGCCGCAACGTCTGCAAGGCGCACGGCAAAATCAAGCTGTTCTTCCGTAAAAGACATAACTTTTAAGCCCCTTTAAGCGTTTTTAATAATTATACCAAACGCCCGCCGCGCCGTCAAGGGCGGCGGCAAATTTTGCCCGCGCACGCGCGCACAAAAACTTTGAAAGTAAAAGTTCCGCCCTTGCCGTCATTTCGACCGAGCGTAAGCGAGTGGAGAAATCTCAACCATATAGCCTTATAAATAAAAGAGATTTCTCCGTGCGGGCTGCGCCCTTAGTCGTAAGGAGCGTAGCGACGGAATAGCGATTGTTCGCTATAAGCGCAATCGCGTCAATGACAATGTTAGGGAAAGTCGCTTAGCAGAAATGAACAGATGGTTTTTACGCGATAATAAAAACCATCTGCCGCAGAAAAAAATATTTTGCGCCGCGCTGTTTAAAGCGTTTCAAGCTGGTTATATTAGAATTGATAAAAATGTTAATTATGAACGAGCGTGTTAAAAACTTACAAATATTTAAAGTGATTTAACTGCCTATTCACACAAATTACAGCTACTATCATATCATAATGTTGTGAATTAACAAAATTGAAATTTTGAAAATTTTTTGAAATGTTATTGACTAACAAAAACGGCAATGATATACTGATAGCGAAATCAGGGAAAAACCCGATTTGAAATAAAGCAAAAGGAGGTAACCGCCATGATACTCAACGAACTTTTAAAGCAGGCAGAAGAGGCCGACAAAAACGATATGGCACTGCTGCCCCTTGTGTACCTTGCGCTCACCGATACGA
Organism: uncultured Eubacteriales bacterium; assembly: GCA_900549005.1. Classification (GTDB taxonomy): domain Bacteria; phylum Bacillota; class Clostridia; order Christensenellales; family Borkfalkiaceae; genus Coproplasma; species Coproplasma stercorigallinarum. Next base: position 3,980 of record URMT01000004.1, read on the forward strand.
GGTGCTGAAAAAAAGCGCACAGAAGATAAGACAACACGAAACTTTTAATATATAGCAAATCAGAAATAAAGAGGTAAAAAAAACCGAGGAGGTTTTAATTATGGAAATTTACGAAATGTTAAACGAGATAGAGAGCGAAGACAACAAGAGCTACTACGGCGTAGAGCCCCTCTCTTACGTTGCACTCAGCTGCGGCAGATAAACAACAAAAAAACCGTAAACAAAGCGGACAAAAAATACACAGACACAGGGCAAGGAAGCCCGAAAAGAAATTGAAGGAGGCAACTTATGTTTTTCACCAAATTATTCAACAATGTTTACAGGAACGTAGAGCGCAGGTGCGCAGAGAACAAAAACGACCTGAGGACGACCGCACGCTTCTATATGGCGCTCACCAACCTCAGATAATCGGCACGGGCGCATAAATTGCGGAACGCAATTGCCGGAAAAGGCAAACGCCGCACTGCAATTAAAACAGAACAATGTTCCGTAAGGCTTTTGCGCTTACGGAAAACAAGAGGAACCCTGAAAACGTTTCGGGGTTCCTTTTATTTTAAGCCGATAACCATTCTTACCCCCCCACTGCTTTACACCAGCCGAAATTGTTCAGCCGTAATCAGAATTTACTTGCAATTGCAGAAGCACTGCGCTAAAATTAGTATGATATCATACTATATAACAGCATACCGATTGCGGAGGCAGGCTATGAAAGTAAGCAAAGAGATAAACGAACTTGTAAACGCCTATTGCAGGCTGCGCGACAGACAATACGCCGTATACAGCAGGTGCGCAAAGCGGCACGGATTGACGACGAACGAGCTTTTCGTTTTAGACATACTTTGGTTTGCGCCCGAAGGCTGCACGCAGACGGCCATCTGCGAACGGCTGTCTGCCAACAAACAGACGATTGCCGCCATAATAACAAGATTCAGAAAAAAAGGCTACGTTGCAGATGAAGAAGTTTCGGAGGACAGGCGTAACAAACTGCTGCATTTTACGCAAGAGGGGCGGAAATATGCAGAGGCCGTTATCCCTCCCGCCGCCGAGGCAGAAAACCTTGCAATGGCAGAGCTGGGAACGGAAAAACTCGGCGAGCTTGTAAACCTCACCGCAAAACTGACCGAAAATATGGAAAGACATTTTTTGCCGATTGAGCAAGGCCGTTAAGGCGCGGAGGATAAAAATGGAATTTTACGAGGCGATAGAAAAAAGAAGAACTACAAGGCAGTTTTTGAAAAAGGAAGCCAATTTTGAAGCAATAAAGAGAATTTTAGGCAGATTATGGAATAAATCGCAACGAAATACCCCCGCCTTCTGCCGCTCTACCGCGACATATACACGCGCGGCGACAACGGCTATTGGCAACGGCTGGACGGGGAAATGCGCGAATATGCAAAAAGCATAGGGCTGGAATATGTAACCAACGACGACACTATGTTCCGCCCGTTCGATACTCCGCCCGTCATCGTAAATTATTTTTACCACAGCCAAATTAAAAAATCGGCGCAAAAGCGGTGAACTATGCGCCGCCCGCTTACTCCGCGGGCAGTTCGAGCGCCCTTGCCGCGGCAAGCGTTATGCCCGAATAGTTGACGACCACCGTGTTTTCGTACCCCGAAAGAGGCGAAAGAAGATAATCTGAAACACACCTTACGTTTATGCCCGCCCGCGCCGCGCGCGACTTAATCTGCATATCGTCGTCGGCGGCGGGGAACTTAACCGTAAAGTGCATTCCGCTTAAACTGTCGCTGACCTCGCAGGGGCATTTGAGCGCGGCCAGCTTTTCCAAAAGCACGGCGCGCACGCCGCGGTAATAGTTTTTAAGCCTGTTTATGTGCCGTTCAAAGCCCCCTCCCGCTATCATTCGGGCGAGCGTCTTTTGTTCGAACAGCGGCACGAGGCTGGAATTTTTGCCGAACAGGGCGGCATACCTTTCGTAAAGCGCCGCGGGGAGGACCATATACCCCATTCTCATCGACGGCGCGAGCGTCTTTGAAAAGGTGTTTACGTATATGACCCGCTCGGGGCTGAGGGCATACATATTCTGCAAGGGCTTGCCGTACAGCCTGAATTCGCTGTCGTAATCGTCCTCCACCACGTAGCCGCCCCGCCTTTCTGCAAGCGAGATGAGCCGCGCGCGGTTTGCGGCGGGCATTACAGCGCCCGTGGGGAACTGGTGTGCGGGCGAAACGTGAATGACCTGCGCCCCGCTCTTTTCCGCGGCGCCGATATCCATTCCGTCTGAACCCACGGGCACGGGCACGCACTTTGCGCCGCTCAAAGTGTAGGCATCGTAAATTTTGCGGTAACAGGGATTTTCCACCGCGTACAGCTTGTCCCTGCCAATCAGCTGGACTATTACGCCGTAAAGCTGTTCGGCGCCCGCGCCTATTATTATGTAGCGCGGGTCGACGGAAATTCCGCGCGCGCGGTAAAGGTAGTCGGCTATCGCGCCTTTCAGCTCGTCGTCGCCGCTTGCGGGCACGCGTTCCAACAGGTGTTCGCCGCAGTCGGAGAGCACGGCGCGCATAAGCCTTGCCCACGACGAGAACGGGAAGAGTTCGGCGGGGGCGCTGCCCTTTACGAAATCGGCGGCGAAGCTCTCCTTTTTCGCTTCCTTTACCGCAGGCACGCTTTTGCTTTCGCGGAAGTCAATATCGAGCGCGCACACAAAGTAGCCGCTCCGCTCCTTCGAGGTGACGTAGCCTTCGGCGAGGAGCTGTTCATAGGCCGTCTGCACGGTGACTACGCTCACACCCAACTCCCTTGCCAGCGTGCGCTTGCCGGGCAGTTTTTCGCCCGCCTTCAACCTGCCGCGCAGTATGTCGCCGCGGATACATTCGTAGAGCGTATAATATTTGTTTTTGCCCGAAAGATTGTAAGAATACATCTTGCCGCAATCCTTAAACTGATATTATTGAAAACTGAAATTTTATATAGCCTTATAATACCAGAAAAGGTGCGGGCCGTCAACGGCACGCACCTTTTTTCTTTAATTATTCGGTTGCAGCTATAAAAGCGAAGTGAATTTTACAACTTTTCGGCGACGGCCTGCAAGAACTCGCGGCTGTTCAGCTTCTGGGGTACGACGCCCTCGCGGCGGAACAGCGGAATCAAGTCGCCCGTCATTTTGCCGCCCTCAATCGTTTCGATAACCGCCCTTTCGAGCTTTTTGGCAAATTCGGTGAGCTCGGGGATGCCGTCGAGTTCGCCGCGCTTGGCAAGCGCGCCCGTCCACGCCCAGATGGTGGCGACTGAGTTGGTGGAAGTTTCCTCTCCCTTCAAATACTTGTAGTAGTGGCGCGTAACCGTGCCGTGGGCGGCCTCGTATTCGTAGTTGCCGTCGGGCGAGACGAGCACCGAACTCATCATTCCGAGCGAGCCGTAGGCAGTTGCAACCATATCGCTCATAACGTCGCCGTCGTAGTTTTTGCACGCCCACAGAACGCCGCCCTCGCTGCGCATTATGCGCGCAACGATGTCGTCGATGAGGGTATACATAAAGTATATGCCCGCCTCTTCGAACTTCTTTTTGTAGTCGCGTTCGTAAATTTCGTTGAATATATCCTTGAAGCGGTGGTCGTAAGTCTTGGAGATTGTGTCCTTTGCGCCGAACCACAGCGGCATTTTGTTTTCGAGGGCGTAGTTGAAACAGCTTACGGCAAAACTTTCTATCGACTTATCGAGGTTGTGCACACCCTGCACTATTCCGTCGCCGCCGAACTGCTTTATAAGACTGCGCGAAACTTCGTTGCCGTCCTTGTCGCAGACGACGAGGTAGGCGCTTTCGCCAGCCTTTGCGCGCGTTTCGACGGAGTTATAGATGTCGCCGTAGGCGTGACGGGCGAGCACTATGGGCGCCTTCCAGCCGGGCACGTATGGAGTTATGCCCTTTACGATTATGGGCGCGCGGAACACGGTGCCGTCGAGTATGCGCCTTATGGTGCCGTTGGGGCTCTTCCACATCTTTTTCAGCTTATACTCCTCCACGCGCTGCGCGTTGGGGGTGATGGTGGCGCACTTTACGGCAACGCCGTACTTCTTCGCGGCATAAGCCGCGTCCTCGGTAACCTTGTCGTCCGTCCTGTCCCTTTCGGGCAGGCCCAAATCGTAGTACTCGGTTTTGAGGTCTACGTACGGCTCGATTAAAATTTCCTTTATCCATTTCCACAATACGCGCGTCATCTCGTCGCCGTCCATTTCGACGAGCGGCGTGGTCATCTTTATCTTTTCGGGCATATACGGCTCCTTGAAAAATAATTTTTGCTTTTGATAAATTATATATTCAAAACGAGCCGTTTGTCAAATGAATAAGCGCAAACGCGAAAGTATGCAAAACATACGCTTTACCGATACCTTTGGCGTCATTTCAACCGAAGCGAACAAAGTGAGCGGAGCAGAGAAATCTCGCCGTACACAGCCTTCGGCTCATAGATTTCCCGACTGCGCTCGCCGCACGCTCGCTCCGCTCGAAATGACAGTACGGAAAAACGTTGTTGACTACCGTCTTACATACATTACCGCCGAACGGGCCGACTACTTGATTTTTGAAGTGAGCGTTGGCACGTGCGACAGAATACCCGTCTTTAACAGCAGTTTTCCGCGCTCTTTTTTAAAATCTGAAACGGCCTGCTCTATAATGCCGCTCAAAAACGGATAAAACTTTTTGAATGACTTTGCGAACAGGTACCACGCCAGCGAACCGGGCACGGTGTTGACCTCGCTTAAATACAGTTTTTCGCCGCTCAAAAGAAAGTCGAACCGAGCAATGCCGCGCATATCAAGCGCGGTATAAACCCGCCTTACGATTTCCTTCACCTCGCCTTCCGTGCTTTCGGGTATGTCGGCGGGAATTACCGACCTGCCGCCGCCCGAATACTTATCGTCGAAGGACAAAAGCCCGTCTGACGCGAACGCCTCTTCACACTCGGATACGACCACGTTGCCGCCTATACAGCACGCGGCGCAGTTGATTTCGCGGCGGGGAAAAAGATAGCTTTCGCACAGCGCCTTTGTATCGAAGCACAGCGCGCCCGCTATGGCGGCGGCATACTCCCCGTCGGTTTCGGCCTTTGCAACGCCTATGCTTGAACCGAGCTTTGCAGGCTTGATTATGGCGGGCAGGCCCGTAAGTTTTTTCGCCTCGGGAAAGTCTCCCTCTGCGCGGGCGACGAAGTAAGGGAGTACGGGCACGCCCAGCCCTTCGAGCACGACTTTTGCGTGGCACTTGTCGAGAAAGGCAGAGCCGCCGAATATGTCGCCGCCCGCCATAGGGATACCCGCGCAGGCAAACAGGCCGCCCACTCCACCGCCCTCGCCAAGGCCGCCGTGACAGCAGTTGATTGCGGCATATACGGGGATGAATTTCTTTATTCTGCCCCGCCTGCCAAAGATGTGCAGGCCGCCGCCTTCGACTATGCAGCGGGAGGAAGAAACCAGCTCTTCGCTCCGCCTGAACACGCCTATGTCGGCAAGATTTTCGCCGCAGTAAAAGGCGCCGCTGGGGGATATGTATACGGGAATTACCGCCGCGCCGCCGCTCTTCAATACGTTTGCGCACATCGTGCCCGTAATTACCGATATTTCGCTTTCGTTGGATGCACCGCCGAATACCACGGCGATATAGTGTTCAAGCATAAAAAAAATCACCTCCGCTTTTAGCTTTGGTGAGTTTACAGCTGCGCAAAAGGAGCGCATATATGGCCGAACTATTCAAAGTGGGGCCGCATACAATATCTTTTTTTCCGCCGCGCCGCTTTCGGCGCGGCGGAAAAATATTTTTAATAAATGTCGGGCAGGTCGTTCAAAAACAGCACGGTGTCGCCCGAAGAAAGGTAGCCTTTCAGCTCGCGCTGGGCGTCTTTAAGGGTCTGGCGCACTACAAGTTTTTCGGGGTCGCCGCCCGCCGCAAGGTAGCCCTCTTTTACGGGAGTGACCAGCGTGTCACCCACCAGAATGACGAAGTCGAGCCCCGCCAGCAGGCCGCCGAACTCACTGTTCTCCTTTTCTTCCAGTATTCCCAGCTCGACTATGCCGGGAGTGACGATTATCTTTCTGCCGTCGAACGCGCGCAAAACGCCGAGCGCGGCGCGGGCGCCCTTTACGTTGGCGTTGTAGCCGTCGTCGAGAATGTTTATGCCGTTGGATTTGGTGAGCTGCAACCTGTGTTCGACGAAGTCGAGCTCCTCCGCCGCCGCGGCGATATCTGCAAGGCTTACGCCCATCTCGTACGCAAGTTCGGCCGCAAGGCCGCAATTGTTGGCGCAGTGCGCGCCCAGAAGCCTGGTGTGCACGCGCACGCTCTCTCCGCCCAGGGTTATGGTAAAGTCGGTGCCGTCGCAGCCGGCAGCCACATCCGATACGCAGGAGCAAACAACGGTTTCGCAGGGCGCGCCTTTGAAGTAGTCGGCGCAGTCTGCGGCAAGGAAGGCCTTTTTGCCCGTCGCGGCAAGAATTTCCCCCTTGGCTTTTATTATATTCTCCAAACTTTCAAAAGTTTCCAGGTGCTGGGCGCATATACCCGTTATAAGCGAATAGTCGGGCGGGCAGATTGCGCAGAGTTCGGCAATATCGCCCACGTTGCGCGCGCCCATTTCGGCTATGAACACGTCGTAGTCGGCGAGGTCGTTGGCATTTACGGCAAGCGATATGCCTATCGGCGTGTTGTGCGAACGGGGCGTGGTGAGCACCCTGTATTTTTTGCCGAGCATAGCCGAGAGTATGTTTTTGGTGCTCGTCTTGCCGTAACTGCCCGTTATGCCGACAACCGTGATATCTGACGAAGCAATCTTTGCCGTAGCCTTTTTTATATAGGTGCGGTTGTGGGGCACTTCGTAAATCTTTGCAATCTCGTTGGCAAGGCATATCATAGGGATGAGAAGCACGGGAAGAAGGGCGAGCGCGCAGTAGCGCAGAACGGTGAAGAGCTGTTGCTGCCATACCTCCGCCGCAAAGTTTAAAAGGGTGATGACGAAATACGAAATTATTGCCGTTACGGCAAACAGTACGGCTTCAAGGCGCTTGAAGCGCTTTGTGCGCACGGCGGGCACGCGAAGGGCGATTTTGCCGTCGGCATAGATATATACGGCGAAGAATACGGCATAGGGCACCAGCCCCACCACCGCCGCCCACTGGCCCGCAAACGAGAAGCAGAGCGAAACGATTGCGCACGACAACGCGCACAACATTCCTAAAAGGAGCAGCCTTTCAAACGACATATTGCTGCGCTTTGCCGCCCAGCGCATAAGTTTGCCGCTTGAATAGTTGCAGCCCTGCAACGCGCCCAGAAGTTTTACCGACGACATTGTGAGCAGCGCCCCGAAGCAGAGCGCTATCAGCACACATTCAACAGTTTTTCCCACAGATATGAATATACCCATTACCTCTCCCTGCCGCACCCGTTTAAGAATGCGGAGACAAGTTCGTTAAATTCTGTATAATTTTCGCAGAAGCAGAAGTGCCCGCCGCGTATTATTTTAAGAGTTGAGCCGCTTATGTTTGCGGCAAACACGGCACCCTCTTCGTCTGCGGGCGTAACCGTATCGCCGTCGCCGTAAATAAGCAGCGCGGGCGCGCAGATTTTTTTCGCCTCTTCGCGCAAATCTTCGTTGACTATCTTTTTATAACTTGCGCGCATAACGGGCGGCAGGGCGCGATATTCCCTGCTGCCGAAATGCCTTTCGGCAAAGCGCGGCGCAAATTTTTTGGTAAACCTGTAAAGCGCGACCTTTGCTTTATACGCGCGCGTGCGCGGCTTTACCAGCCCCGCTCCGCCCGTTATAACCAGACTCTTTACAAGTTCGGGGCGGCTTGCCGCCAGCTTGATTGCCACCCTTGCGCCGAACGAGTGGGCAACGATATGCGCGCCGCTTATGCCGCAGGCACACATAAACTGTTGCAGCCACAAGCAGTAATCGCCCACAGACCACGCCGCGGGCAGCGGCGACGAGGCGCCGAATCCCGGGAAATCGGGAGCGACTATGCGGTAGTTTTCTTTGAAATATTCTATGCTGTAATAAAAGCTCTCTTTTTTAGAGCAATAGCCGTGCAGAAACAACAGCGTTTCGCCGCGCCCCTTCTGCACGCAGGATATATGCAGATTGCCCGTAAAAATAGCATTACCCCCGTAATATGCCGCAAATACTCAATTTAACCGCGCGTAGCCGCGCATTAAAAACTTATATATCCCTTGCCATTACAAGGCAATCTTCTCCGTCGGTATAATACCTGGCGCGGGCGTAAACGCCCTTGAAGCCGTGCTTTAAATACATCGACATTGCAACCGAATTTGAAACGCGCACTTCCAGAAATACCCTGCACGCGCCCCTTTCGCGGGCGGCCGCAACAAGCGCTTCTAAAATGGCGCCGCCTATCCCGCCGCCGCGGTAATTTTCCGCCACGGCAATATTATCTATATCGGCGGTATCGTAACCCACAGTCACTCCGCCGTAGCCCGCGACCTCGCCTTCGTCGTCGCACAGTATCCCGATAAAATTTTCGCCCGAAAAACTGTCCGCAAGCATACGGTAACTCCACGGCTCCTTGGGGAAGCACTCCTTTTCAAGCTCGGATATGCGCAGAATATCCTCAAACTTCCAGCCGCGGATGGTCATTTCCTGCCCTCCTCGGCCTGCGATTTGCGCACGTAAAGCGCGTGCATTTCGCCAAACGGCGAGCCCGACGAAAGTTTTTTGCACACCGCGTGATAAAGGCAGTCGCCCGCGTCAAGCTGCGTATAGCGCGGCAGGTCGAGCGGCTGAAAGCCGTACAAAGCAAGCCCCTTCGAAATCAGCTCCTCGCGCGAGATATACACAGGTTCGCCGAAGGTGCCGCCTGTTACGCGGCAGACATAATAGTGAGCGTGCGCCGCGTCGGCCACGGCAAAAAAGTCGGGCGCATTTACATTATATGCCACCAGCTCGAACGAGGTGAGCGGCATAAGCGGCCGCCCCGCGGCGAGGGCGAAACCCTTGGCGGCGGATACGCCTATGCGTATGCCCGTGAACGAGCCGGGGCCCGTCACAGCACAGAAGAAGTCGCAGTTTGAGGGGGAAAGTTCCGCTTCGTCCATAGCGCTCTCCACCTCGTCCATCAAGAGCACGGAGTGTTTGAGGGCGCAGTCGGCAAGGTAGCGTTTTGCCGCCTTTTTGCCGTTTGCCGCAACCACAGTAAGGTGCGCCGATGCCGTGTCTACTGCAAGAAATTTATTGAATTTTGCCCCTTCCTCTTCGTTCATAAACACCTTTTTTATCTGAATTGGGCGGCATATATGCCGCAGATAATGCGTTTTTATACAAAAAAAATTGCGGTCAGTAAATTATTTTACGCACGCCGTCGTCCAGCTTTTCGATGGTGACGGTTTTGCAGTTTTCGGGCAGAACTTCGGCAATGTTCTGCGCCCATTCCACCAGGCAGACGCCGTCGCCGTAGAAATAGTCGGTAAGCCCCAGCCCCTCCGCCTGCGCGCCAGATGAAAGGCGGTAACAGTCGTAGTGATAGAGCTTTCCGCCGTAGTCGTTCATATAGGCATACGTGGGGCTTAAAATTTCGTCGTCTATGCCGAGGCCGAGGGCCACGCCCTTTGCGAACACCGTTTTGCCCGCGCCCATTTCGCCGTTTAAAAGCACCACGTCGCCGCCTTTGAGCGACGAGGCGTACTCCCTTGCAAAATTTATCGTCTGTTCCGCAGAGCGGGAAATAAAAACTGCCATACGCATATATTATAGCGCGCACGGCAGTTTTTGGCAATTAAATTGATATTTGAATTTTTAAGAGAGAAAATACCTTAAAAGCACGCCGCCCACAAGGAGTAACACCACTCCTGCACATACGGCAATCATAATTATAGTGCGCTTTTTGGCAACATAGTTGCCTTCATTCTGTGTATCAGTCGCTGCCGGAATTTTAGGCATAAAACGGTCATTCATCCTATTTATAAGTTTGGAAATGCGCTTATAAACAGGGAGCGTTACAAGCACAGCTATAAGACAGCGCATGAGGTTGAACGGAAGCACAGATACCCAAAGATAGTATGTATAGAACGTTTCCCTGGTTACACTGTCGCCGAAAAGCAAACGCATAGGTTCAAGAAGAATTTCCCAATTGCCGTGAAAAGATACTTCAACGTAGTAGGGAACAAGAACCAGCCAGTTGGAAAGGATTGAAAGGGCAACGGAGCACAGCGAACCTATACCCATACCTAAAAGCGCGCCCCTGAATGTGCGGTGTTTTTTATAAATCAGCCCTGCGGGAACAACGAAAGCAAGGCCTATTATAAGGTCGGCAAACTCTCCGATAAATACCGTGGACGTCCCCTTTATTATGAGTTTAACAAGTATTTTTACAAATACTATAATTCCGCCAGAAAGCGGCCCGAGCGCGAAAGTACCTATAAGCGCTGGAATATCAGAAAAGTTAAGTTCCAGCCACGAAGGAAAAGCCGCGTTAATAGGGAAGCCGAAGGCGTATAAAACGCCCGCCACCGTTGCGAACATTGCAATTACGGCAATGCGCGATGCCGTAAAAAACTGTGTGTTGGTGTTTTGCATAACTTTAAGAACTCCTTAAAAAATTATTATTTCAAAGCAGTTCTTCTGTCCGCCAAAATAAAAAGCGCGCCCCTTTGGAATGTAAAAGGGGCGCGCAAAATGAATTGCGGTCTGATAAAAAATTCTTTTACCATCCGGACTATACCGTCGGTTTCGGACTCGCACCGAATCAGGAAAGGGTGAAAAAACCGCTTTCGTCGCAGACTTATGCCGCCGCGCACAACTTTTATGCGCCACGGCAATCACTGCCGGTGGGGAATTGCACCCCGCCCCAAAGAACTTACTTTAAATTATATATACATTATATAGCGTAATTTTTGCTATGTCAACTACATTATATGGGCTTTTTTGAGGCAAATTACATTTTATGCCCCAATCCTGCCCCAAAATTTTTAAAAATTTATTCAATCAAAAAGACCGAATTACATTGTCAGAAATTTACCCTGCCGCGTTCCGCGGCAGGGTATTTTATATTATGCTTTTAAACTGAATTTCTTCCTGATAACCATATAGTGCTATAACTTTTTGAAGACGCGGCAACGTTACCTCCTTGCAGATATTATTTTCGTCATTGGTTATTAAAATAAATTTTCTGCTGCCGCCGTCCTCCCTGTTCAGCTCCATTACTGCCTGTCCTGTTGTGCCGCTCCCCGCAAAAAAGTCCATAACGACAGATTGTTTACTGCCCGCCGCCCGAATTAACTCCTTTATCATTTTAACGGGTTTTGGTGTCTGAAATAAGTTTCTCTCGCCGAATATATCTTCAAGTTCATCCTTTGCGGAAGAATTTGTTCCCATATTGTCTATAATCGTTTCAAGAGGCTGTAACCTATCCTCATATTTACTCCCATCCCATACGGGCTGCATTACAGGATTGAGTACAGTTTTAGCTTTATCCTTAAAGCATACTACAATAAATTCGTGGGTGCGGCGGATACCCGCCTCCAACGGCTTTTCCGCTCTGTTTTTATCGAACCTCGGATTTGTCTTTTTCCATATCATGCTCATAACATTGCACGCGCCAAAAATTTCACAGCATAGCAAATACAGGCTACAAAATTCGTTTTCATCAATGTTTATGAACATTACACCATGCTTGCTCAACAACCTATAGGCAATTTCAAGACGCGGGCGCATAAATTGCGCCCAGCCGCAGACAAACCCGCTATCTTTATAACCTGTATAACTGATAGCCGTATTGTACGGCGGGTCAATGGGCATAACATCTATTTTGCCATCAAATTCGGCCAACAAACTCCGCATGGCGACAAGGTTATCGCCCTCTATGAGCATCGATTTCAATTTTAGTCCCTCCACTCAATTTCAGCGTTGCACTCGTTGAATGCGTTTTTATCTATAAAGGTTTTGCGCGGTATGCTTATTCGTTTAAGCGAAGTGCAATGAGCAAACGCCCACTCTCCGATATATGTTACGCCATCGGGAATAAAAACATATTGCAACGCCGTGCAATTGGTGAACGCGCTTTTATCTATATATATTACACCGTTCAGGTCTATATCTTTAAGGTCTGTACAACCGCTGAACACCCCGCGGTTTATATGCGTTACACCGTCCTTCACCCTGAAACTTTTACCCACAGCGCGATTGGTTGCACAGAGCATGTGCGTAAAATCTTTATCGTAAATTATGCCGTTCTCGCACGGAAAATCGGGCGATATACTTTCAAGCAATAAATTATCGCACCAGGCAAAGGGGTTGTAGCCTATGCGCGTTACATTTCTGCCGATTATAATATTTTTGACACCCTTACAATTCCAGAAAGAGTTGCGGTTTATTGCCGTTACGCTGTCTGGGACAACTAATTTTTCAATGGTGCTACCGTTTAGACAGCCTATGATGTTGCTGCGCCACTTATTGTAGATAACGCCACTTTCAAAATGATATGCCGCACTGTGATTTTCTACCGTAAGTTTCGTACAGCCGGAAAAAGGATTGTTTTCCATGCGCTCAACACTCGACGGAATGACTATCTTTTTAAGATTATCGCACATAAAAAAACTGTGCTTGCCGATACAGATTACGCCCTGCGGAATATTAAACTGCCCGGCGGTATTTGCAATTGTATAATGAATGAGGTTACCCCCGTCTGCACTGTACAACACTCCGCCAACCAATTTGAAGCAAGGGCTAAAATTACTGATTTCAAGTTTGGGGCACCCTGCGAACGGGTTGTTACCCATCAAACTGACCTTTGCTGGGATATTCACTTTTTTAAGATTGTAACAGCAATAGAAGCAATCGCCACCGAGCTGAACAAGGCTTTCGGGAAGAATGACCTCTTCGATAAAAACGTTATTCCAGAACGCACTTGCCGCAATTGTCTTTATTCCTTCGGGAACTTTTACCACCTTTTCTTCGCCATGGTAGAAAACAAGCTCGTCGTTATATATTTCAAAATCTGCGGTTGAGCTTATATGCACATCATAATTTGAACCCTTACCGAACGGAATTTCAAATTCGTCAATATTTTTTACGCCTTTATACTCAATAAGTCCACTAATAAGCCTTGAAGTGTAAATAATCTCTTCATCGGCAAAGGCCATAAACATACTGTCTCCATCATAATCGTCCCAAGCATAGCAAGAGATACCGATATAGTCATGGCCATCATTCACGCATATATCAAAAAAATTATTTATGATTATCTGTTCGGGAGAATAACCATTTGTAAGCAGCAGATCTACACATTCAAGCACAACAAATGATTTATGACTATTCAAATAATATCTGCGACCATTTTTAATTTTTTCACCGAAGTCTACATATTGCTTATCGGCATATATGGTTACTTTATAGTCATTGTAGTTTTTAACGTGAACGTTCTCCTCTACTTCAAAAAAGCGCAACGCCCAGTAGAGTGCGGTATATTTCATATCCTTACAAATCATGCCTTACCCTCTATCCTCTTTACTATACATTCGACGACTTCGTCCGGCGAAAGATTACTTGTGTCAATAACCATATAGGGCATACCGTATCTTTCACAGAAGAATATCATCTTTTCGTACTTCTGCTTTGCAAGGCGCACCTTTTCAATGTCGCGGTCGTGCTCGTCCCTGCCTTTGATTCGCGCAGCAATGGCGGCATCGTCGGCATATAAAATTACCGTAAGGTCGGGAAAGCCGAGTTTTTTTACGAGCAGATCGTAAACTTCAATATTTTGCTCCGTGCCGCTCCAAGCGTAGTTAGAAAGAAAATATCTGTCGGTTACTACCTTTTGGTCTTTGAACACCGTGTGCAGATATATATTTCCCAGGCCGTAAAACCACGCAGTAAACAGCCTGTCGGGGCTGGCGTTGACTTTGTCGCGGATGCGAAAATAATTTTCGTAACTTTCGCCCTCATCGAAGAGAAAACGCAAATTTTTATCCACGAAAATGTACCCCAATCTTTGAGCGAGCAATTTGCAGGTAGTTGTCTTTCCTACGCCGTCCATTCCTTCAACAGATATATGTACCAATAATTAATTTGCCCTCCTCGTCTTTTCTTCGTTCTTCTTGCCCGACGTGAAACCGTCGAGTATTTCAAGATATCCGCTTACGCGGCGTATCCTTGTAATCTTAATGCTGCCGCATACAGGGCAGATATCAAACACTCCGCTTGCGCCGCACTCTTTGCATACATCTTTCGGAAAATTAAAACCGAGGTAATGTACTCCGCTGTTTACAGCGCACTCGATATACTCGCGCAAACCCTCGTCGTTGGATATAGGCGCTTCGCCCAATTCAACGTAGGTTATGCTTCCGCCGTTGCAGTACTCGTGGAACATACCCTCCACCTCAATTTTTTTAAACGCGGACAGATTACTGTCGACATTTACATGGAAGGAATTCGTATAGAAACCCTTATTGAAGATACTATAATTTTCACCGAATACCACTCTGTCCTTTTCGATAAATCTGCCCGATATGAGCTCACCGCTGGTAGCAAGCAATGAAAAGTTGAGATTGTACTGTCTGCGTAAAAAATCGCAATATTCGCGCATATGCTTTACGAAACCGAGCGCATAGACACAGGTCTGCGCATCGAGATAGAACCTTTTACCCGTGATAACTTCCATTGCCTCCGAAAGCCCGATAAAGCCTATTGAAAGAGTGCCGTGTTTAAATACATGTTTTATATCGTCAAACGGTACGCACCACAACTTATGTCTGGCGTTTATGGGGAAATCAGTCAAATTGCGCGAGCATACCTTTTCAAATCTGTCTAAAAGTATGTCCTTTACTGTCGCAGCTACCTCGTCCCATTTTTGCGTAAACGCCTGCATTTTTTCTTCGACGGACACATTGCAAGTCTCCATCTCTGCCTCTAACGCAAGGCGGGGAAGATTGATGGAAATATTATCTATATTGCCCCTTCCGATTGACGTGGTGTGCCCAAACACATCATCAGCAACGCGCGTGCGGCACCCCATAACGGCGAGGCGTTCAGGCGGAATATTTTTATCCTCCTCACAATCACACAAAAGATATGTTGGTATCATCTTCTTTGCCGTACAGAGCAGAGCCTTTACAAATAAATCGTAGTTCTTATCGCCTTTAAACCTGTTTGTACCTTTTTTAACCTTGAATACGATATTTGGCTTGAACACCGTTTCGCCGCATTTTTCAAATTCGTCTATAAGAGTATAGGCAATAAACCGCGCAAAATCGCTACCCGCCAGCCCGATATTGAAGGTTACATAGTAACTCGTCTGTCCCATTCTCGTATGAGTGTCGTTGCACCACAATATAAGTTCGCGCATCGCCGCACTGATAAGCCACTTATTTACATCGCTCAAAGACAGATTGAGCTGTGCAAAAATTTTTGCCAGTTCGTCGTCGAAGTTGGCAAAAGCCATGCCGCCGGATTGCTCATTGCCCATATCGGTCATCAGGTTGGTGATATATCCGAACACTCCTGCCACTTTCTTCTCGTCGGTAAGGGCATTAAACTTTTCGCAAGGAAAATCTTCCAAAATATTGAAGGTAAGGCAATTATAAGTCATGCCGTAGGCATCGAGGTCATGAATATGGATATATCCCTCTTCATTAAGTTTACGCCACTTTTCGGGCATACCTTCAAGAATCAGTCTCTTTTTTAGTTGTTCGCCGAGCGAATATATCTCGCCGATATAGCTGTACCTGTTTGCGGCGTTATCGTTGTTGCGCATGGTTTACCTCCTCAAATTGCTGATTGGTTGAGCCGACGTAGGGCATTATGGTCGTCCTTTGCTTTGCAATAAATTTCCCTGTCTTTAAATAGCGGATTTTATTTAAAATATCCCGCGGAACATCTTCCTTTTCGTGCCCTGTATACAAAGCAGTGTCGAAATCTTCAAGTTTGCATATCAGGTCATACACGGCAGCTGCCTGCATGAGCGGCTCACCGCCGGAAATGGTGAGTTTTTTGTTTATGCAATCCTTTTTAAGCAGAGCAGCAAGCTCGGATGTATCGGTCTGTATGCCGTCAGCAATTTCCCATGCAGAGGAATTCTGGCACCCAGCACAACGAATATCGCACCCCTGCAAGAAAAGTACCGTCCGCACTCCAGGCCCGTCAACAAGGCTGCGGTTAAAACGAATAGAATTTATGACTATCTTCATGCCGCATCCTCCTCGTACTCCTCAATTTGCTTTGCCCATTCCCTTTCGGCAATCCTATTCTTTTTGACTATGTACTCTTTGCATTTCTTTTTAGGTTGTTTTTTGAAGTTGCGCTCAATGTTCCATGTGTCTGGCTGCATTCTTTGATTTATATCCTCTATCAGCCGCTGCTGCTGAATATTTTTACAGTGCAGATATGGGTCGTTGTCGTTATCAGAACGCCGCTTCATATACTCATCAGACGTAATTTCCACAACAAGTGCAATTACATCTTTGTGATGCCTTTTGACTCTTTTATATGTTTTAGCCTTTTGGGCAGCCTCCGCAGCGTTTTCAGCAGCCACAGCGAAGTCAATCCATATACAGTTCCATTTGCCTACATGTCCGCATTTTGTTGTTACGATAAAATATTTCATATCGGCATCTCCTTCGTTTTTGTGATTTGATTATCTCACGAAACAAAAGAAAAGAACAGGGCACGATTTGTCCTGTTCTTTCGCCGTATAAAAGTCTATCCTCCCGTTAAGAGAGGATAGCAAAAACGTCGATTTTAAAAAAGTCAGCAATCTGCTGAAGCTGGCGAAGGTCGTACACGCCGCCCTTTACCCACCTGCGAATGGTTCTGACGTCAACGCCGAACTCATCTGCAAAATCTTCCTGCGTCATGCCCCTTTCCTTTAAAAGACATTTTAATTTTGCCCCGGCAACTAAGCCAAGGTCTTGGTTATTATGTTCCATAATATCCGCCTCCTTTGCTTAGCCTAAGCAATGCTCCGGAAGGTTCAATTAAAGAACAACCGTATTATATCATAAACCGCGCTACATTGCAAGCGCGGTTTATACCTGCAATTTTAAGGTTATAAAACTAATGAGGTATTTTATGTTTGACAATCTCACTTTCAATAGCGACGCTGAAAAAACAGAGTTCGCCAAATACATACATTTAAAAGGGGAATGCCTATCTGTCTTTTCTTCAAAATCAGAAGCCCGCCAGAAATGACGGGCTTCTGATTAATTTAAGTTGTCATTGCTCATAAATTTGGATAGCTGTCCATAGGGAATAGTATTATTTTTATCACGAAAATACAAAATGTACCCATTCATTTTCTTAACATCTAAAAATATAAATATCAAAATGAGCACAAAAACACAACCAAAGACCAGATCACATACAAGACTTTCTGCCAAACACAACATCATCGCGGCAAAACCGGCTAATATATTGATAAGCGGCGTAAGTATCTTTAATATTTTGAAAGGCAGTTTTTGTTTTGTCCCGCAGATAATACCGTTGTCGTCATACAAGTAAAACATCCACGGAGCTTTTATTTTATCATACGCGACCTCATACCCTTGAGATTTTACATATTTAAGTTGTAAAATGCATAACGCTATATACAGGACATTAAATACTGCCACAGGGATAAACGGGATACAAAGCAAATTCGCACTATCTCTGTAAAATATCATGGGAAGCGCCATAATGACCATGTTGATTAACAATAGAACAACAGAAACTATGCGGCCCACGCAAAAAATTTTTTTATCATAGACATACTCCGATTTCTGACCGCAGTACACAAATACACGCTCGGCATTTGCAATAAATTCCTTTAATTTTGCCTCGTCCTGTGCAGGAGGTCGCTTTATTTCGTCTATTCCGCTCTTGATTTCGTCAAGTTTTTCAAAGATATTGCTTTCTGCCATTATTTATCCCCCCCTCTTTTGTCTTTCGGCCTCTATCCACGCGTCCACGTCCCTGTCGCCGTTTATAAGTCCGCCAACCTGACTGCCGACTGCCTTTACTATAATTCTGTTTTCCTCAATGGCAGGTTTAAGTTCCAACAGCAGGTCAATAGTCTTGTTGAGCTTTTCTTCCATTGAACTGAGTTTTATATCCTTTAATTTGCTTATTACCCTTTGGAGTTCAACATTCTGCTCTTCCAAAGACAGCTTTTCCAACTGCGTCTGTGAAATTAAATTGCGGTATTCATCTATATCTTTTTCTTTTAGCTTGTGTTGTTGAACAGATGATGCCAACTCCTCCTTTAAAGAAGTCGCCTGAGCTTTAAGTTCAATATTCTCCCTTTCGAATATGCCGAACAGGTTTATGAAATAGTTGCCATCAAAATTATCGCATTCTATACCATTATAGTTACAATAAGCGGAAAACGCATTGTATATGACGCGCATATAAGAAACTACCGTTTTAACCTGAATACGCTTTTCCCCTTTATGCTTATGCGCATTGACTTTGAGCGTGTAATCGCTCATTTTATTGAAAGTATAGTCGTCAATATGCAACTGGTCTTTAAAAACGGCGCTCACATCATCCCGTTTTAAAAGTGCGCCGCACGTTTCCCTAACTGACGCGTCGATATCAAACTGCGCAATTACAAACTTTATGAATTGCTCCTGCAAATCAAGAAACGAATCGTAAAATGAATTGCTTGCAGCTTTTATGTTGCGCTCCAACGTGAGGTAGCGTTCATATAGCCTTTGGTCTAACTGTTTTAAAAAATCAAACATTCAAATTACCGCCATATCTTTCTTCGATTATTTTATATAAATTGGTATAGTCAACGCGTGGCGTATAAGGATACGAATTATCTCTCTTATACTGCACTATACTTCTGACGGCTTTTCGCAGGGAAGAAAAGCCCAAGTGTGTATTTATCCTGTCTAAAAACAGCTCATTACAATATCGCGTTTCTGCCGAGCTAAGTTGCTTGATGTCATATATATACAAATCATCAGGATGGTACCGCGGAACTAACACATCTGTTTGAGTTTTTACATATGCTGCAAGATTGGGTGCATATAAGTTTTCATTGGGTAATTCTGTCAAATCTTTTAATTCCGGCATCTTATAAAGCCATGAATATATTTGCCTGAACTTATAAAAGGGCGATATTTCAACAATCATACGGCTTGCAGAAATAGGATACATTTCAAAATTTTCATGGAAAAACTCTTGTAAATATATCTGATTTTGTAGTAATTTAATAAATTCAGAATCTTTTTCCTTTTTTAATAAATCAATCAAAAACAATAATTTCTTGCTATTATGAACCGTTACTCCATTCCACCCTTTTTCGTTTTCAGAAGTCATGCCTATATCTGTAATCACAAATTCGTCGTGTCTATACTCCGAATCCCAAAAAGCGAGATAGCCTGCCGCAATTATTTGCGACCACCTGTGTGCAGGATATGTTTTATCGGGGTGGTTAAATATCTCTTGTGGTGAGCCGTCCGTATCTAATATTACATTAAGAGTGCGCATCCAATAGTCGTACGGAGTTTCTCCGGGAATCTGCCTCTCCTCAAAGGGTGGCTGCATATCCTTGATGCCTCTTTCGCACTCTTGCACAGAAATGCTATGCTGACGGCAAAAATTGCGCCAATACTCTACTGAAGTTTTGTAAAATTGCTTTTCCTTCTGCAAGAAAGGCTCATTACCCAAACTGCGCAAGGTAGAAATCAGAATAAATTTTTTTACTAACCGCAACTCAGCCCTGTTCAACTCAATTTTATTTTCAGCTTTAAGCAACTTGTTAGCGAGAAGATTACCGAACTGCGATTCAAGTTTTAAGTTGAGATTCTTCTCCGTGTCGTCATCATAAAACCCTTTCTGCGAATATGCCTTATCGACATTTATATCTTCAGTAAGTTCTCCTGTATGAATATTATATAGACTGAGTTTATCACTGAATTTTTTCAGTATAAAGCGCGGCACGTAATGAGAATTAATCATAACTTTCTACTCAAAAATTAAATTACACAAATAGTATAACATATTTAATACACGATGTCGATACCTGGTAGATTATATTTTGAAGACAAAGCTATATAAGTGGGTTTCCCGCTTGATACGAGCGAACCATGCGAGGGCAGTCGAAGGTGGGATTTATCCCACCTTCCTTAACCTCGTAAGGTAGAATTAAGGACACTTTTTGGGCGGAGCGGAAATTGCTCCGCCCGTTTTGTGCCTCATTGCAGGTTGACCGCGCCTACAAACTTGTAAACAATACGGATCTGCCTTTTTGTGGTGCTTTTTCGGTGCAACGCATCGGAAGACGATGCACATTTTATTTTTGCTCCCACTTCGATACGATCGATAAACGCATTGAGGATCTCCGGCGTCAGTTCAGGTATCTCGGTGTATTTGTCTACAAGAAGCAAAAACCTGTTCAAGCCGTCGTCACGATCCTTTATTGCTTTCAATCCTGCATTCAGGTCGGCGATCCTCGTTTTAAGTTTTGCCTGCTCCGCTTCGTAATCTTTGGACAAAACGGCAAATCTGTCGTCGCTGATTTTTCCGCAGAGACTATCCTCATACAACCGCTTGATGATGCCGTCGATCTCCGCACACCGCCGCTCCGATCGACTCAGTTCGCTTTTTACGGCGTTCGATTTCTTGTTCATCTTTTGTTCCATCTCGCCGTAGTAAAGAGCAATGAACTCCTGCCGCCGTTCCCTGATACTCCTGCATACGCGCCGCAGATCGTTGAGCACGATCGTATATAACAGGTCATATGTGATGTGATGGCTTGTACAATCGTGGAACTTTGCCCGCCTGTAGCGCGAACAGACAAAAGCGTCACGCTGTGTCTGTTTGGTGTTATGGTGCAGATACATGCGATTGCCACAATCGGCGCAATACACAAGCCCATTAAAGACATTTACGCACGGGCTGCCTATTTTCTTGGGACGCCTTCTGCTTTCAAGCATCTTATGTACGATCGAAAAGGTTTCCCTGTCGATAATAGCCTCCTGCGTATTCTCAAAGATCACCCAGTTTTCTCGCGGAAGTCTTTCCTGATATTTCGTCTTGTACGACTTCTTCCTCGTCTTGAAATTGACCGTACACCCCGTATATGCCTCCTGCTTGAGAATACCTGCGACCGTCGCCATACTCCAAACATCGGGGACTTCACTCTTACTCCGAACGGGCATCCCTCGTCTTTTGAAATAGATGATCGGCGTCTCTATCCCGCGAGCCGTAAGGATATCGGCGATCTCCTTTGTCCCCGCGCCTTCAAGGTAGAGCCGATATATTTCCCGAACGACCAAAGCGGCCTCCTCATCAATGACCCATTTGGTCTTGTCCCGTTCGTCCTTCTTATAACCATAAGGCGGAACGGGGCTGACATGTTTACCCGACATTCCCTTTGCACGAAGCACGGCTTTGACCTTTTTGCTGGTATCTTTGGCGTACCACTCGTTGATAATGTTCCGAAAGGGCGTAAATTCATCGCCTTCCTGCTTACTGTCCACCATGTCGTTGACTGCAATAAAGCGAATCCCCTTCTGCTCAAACAATATCTCGGTATAGTACCCGACCATGATGTAGTTTCTTCCGAATCGCGACATATCCTTGACGATGACCGTCTTTACTTTACCGCTCTCAATATCACCGAGCATCCGCTGAAACGCGGGGCGATTAAAGTTAGTCCCCGAATACCCGTCATCCACATAGAACACCGGGTTCAAGAATGCGTGCGACTTTGCATAACTGTTGCTGTCTCCGACTAGGTCATCATCGCGAGAGAGACGACAGTAGAGCGCCGTTATTTCACCTCCGTAATTATAATTTTTTGTTTCAACTGTCTGCTTCATTTCAGATTCCATAAGAAATTCCTCCGTTAATCAGCAAACAGCAAGTTTTGCATTTGTTCATCTTCGAAATGCCGTCTCACCAGTCCGCTTATAACTTCAAAAGATGTGGTCTTTATATTTGGCATCTCTTCCGCGATAACGATAACTTCCGTTCCGCCAATCGTTTCTGTTTCAATTCTCTGCTTTCTCTCTTTCAATTCTCCTTATTTTTGTTTGTGCGGATATCGTGTTCCCTCTCCCGATATGGCTGCAATGTTCTCTCACCATTCCACAAAGCCCCTCTCCTTTATGAAATAATAAGTCCGCCGGGCCGTGCGGAGGCCTTGTTCAGGCTCACCCGCTTTGCCCCGACGGACGGTTCATGATATTCAGTTGTCCGTTTTCTTCCTTGACTTTTTCTTGCAGAACTTGATATCCTTCTTCGATCAGCTTTACCTTCGTAAGGCCGTGCGCTTTCAGGAAAGCGTTGATCTCGTCAAACAATTCCCGCGGAATCATCGTCCCGAAGTTCCCGCTTGCCTGCTTTCTTTTTTCTTTATTGCGTTCCTCATACCGCCTGCGGCTCTCTCTGCCCGGCGTATTTTCTTTCCGCTGCATAACGCCTCCGAAAATTGCGTATCGTATTAACACTAATTCTATCATACTCTGCCCGATAAGTCAAGCGCTCATATCAACTTTTATTCCTTGCCGTACTGATAACGGCTTACCTTATTTTCCCGTTCCTCGCGCTGCTTGCGCTCTTGTTCCATCTCGTCCTCGATCTCTTGCAGGCGGTTGATATAGTCGCGGCTCAGATATTCGCTTTCTTCCCCGAACGAGGACAGAAAGTTGCCGATGAGCTTGCCCACTTTATAGTGCGAGATGGCAAGCCTGCGCTTTAAGCCGTTGTCGTTGACCTTATGCCGAAATTTGCTCTCGTAGATCGCGGGCTTGATGCTCTTGACGGCGCGCAGTACGATATTTGCCTGCCGACGCTTGTAGTCCGCGCGGAGCTCGTCGATGACGGTGATGTTTTGCGGGTCGACCTTGTAATGGTCGATAAACTCCTTATTGAAGAGATCAGTCTTTATGATGTCTTTGGCGAAGGGCACAAAGATGTCGGTCTCATACTTTGCAAGCCGTTCATGAAAGGCTCTGTCCGCCTTCCGCGCCCGCCTGTCATAGAGCAAGATCTTTTTCACCGTTTCATCCACCTGTTTGCGGTATGGCTCCATATCCCGCTTGCCGTAGAAGAAGCTCGCGTCCTTCGGAATTTTCTTGGCAAGGTCAACAAGCGCCTTGCGCACCTCGTTTTCGCTGACGAGACTTTTCGGAAATGTTATTTTCTTCAACTCTCGCAGCGCCTCGTCCCGCGTCATGTAGAGCCGCTCCTCGTGTCCGCAGACATAGCTGTTTAAGCGGACGTGCATACGGTCGAGGACGGGTTTGGAGATCTTCCCCTTGTGCCTGTATTCGAGCTCCTTCTTCCGATACTTGCACTTCGGTGCTTTCTCGGCAAACCAGAAGTGAATATGCAGATGATGGGGCTTGTCCTTGTGCAGCGAACAGATCAAATCTATATTCTTGGGATCGAGCCCCATATCCCGAAAGAACTCCCCGAAGGTGCGCTTTACAAGCCGCATACACTTTTCGGGCGTGTCGATCTTATAACTCATCTCTTCGTTGAGCGAGATAAAGCCGTGCCACAGCATTTTGTTTGCCTTCGCTCGTTCCTGTATCACTTTGAGTTTGTGTTGTGAGATAAAGCCGTCGCCGTTGAATATGCCCGTACTCTTTTCGAAGTACGAGATCATGTCGCGCATATCCGATTTAGAATTTTCTCCGTTCAGCTTCCTGTCCGAAGTCATGTACTTGTAGATATTGTTTCCGCCGTCCGACATTTCGTAGTACGGCCGCTCGCGCTCGAACTTCTTGCGCTCTTCCGCCGTGGCGTTGCTTTTCAGCTTCCACGGCGTATATGTAATGTTGAATATGATCGGTTGATTGCTTATTGTCTTTCCTCCTTTCCCGTTTGATTTTTATGCTGATTTATTTTCTATTTGCCGCAGGCAAACCGAACGCAGGTTTCCTGCTTCGGAAAGCAAAAACGCAGCATGGTACACAGAACTGCGTTTTTCTTATCCTGCTACAGGTTGTCCTTCAAATCATCCCACTTTGCCACACGGTTTGCTTGACTTGTTTGCCCGTATTTCTGTTCGTACATCTTTGCCAAGTAATAGATATTCCGCTCTTTTCGAAGTTCCTCATCCGTCTCAAACTTTAATGCAACGTCGCTCCAATCGAGAGCGCTCTCGTATGCCTGCCCCGTGCCGAACAGATTGCCCTGTATATCGGGATATGCCGCGCGGAAGTCCTCATACGTCAGCATTTTCTGCGGCTCATCTTCTTCCGTTCCCTGTGGCGCGGGCACGCTTGTTTCCGTCATGGGCGGTGCGTTTGCGTTCTTCTCCCGCGTTCCACCCATGCGGCCGCTCGCCGTTCGCTTTTTGGACAAGTCCATCTTCCTTTTGCACAGATTAAAGTATCCCTGTATCGTCCTGTCCGCAAACTTTGGTTCTTCGTTTCCGAACATATACGCGCAGACCGCCTTTACAAAGATGCCGCGTTTGCGCACATTCAGCAGCTTCATCGCATTGTAGTAGGTCGCGTAAAAGGTGAAGTGCCGCGATTGAAGGTTGTACCTTTTCGGCTTCTTTCCAGCGCGTTCCGTCTCCTTGACCTCTTTCAAGATGTCCGCAATGTTGCTCCAATAGAAGTGTTCTTTGTCCGTCATCTCGCCGTCAGGCTCTCTGTCCTCGAACTCATACGCGCAGATATTGCTTGCAAGTTTGCCCGCGCTTACGTCGTCCGTGCCTTGCAGAATGTCTGCATACAATTCGTAAAACGTAAATTGCTCCAATTCGTTTCCTCCTTATTTTGTATAGAATAAGCCCGACCGTTGCTTGCGGTCGGGCTGCTTCCTATTACGTTGATTAGAGGCGTGCAACAGTTGGGATACTATGGTGCAACCATTACGGCTTTTGGGGCTGCGTTTTAGCCGTTTTCTGCCTGTTTTGACTACTTTTTCGGGAATTGTGTGGCACTTTCATACCACTTGCGCGTCACTTCATTCTCATTTTTCGGTGGATTTTTGTAAATTTTCTGCCGTATAACGTGTATTCTCCGTTCTCGTCTTCCACGACTTGCAAAGCCGTGCCGTCGTACAGCTCCCATAAGAATTCCGAGAAGATGGGATGATTTATGAGCGCCGCATAGACGCGCCAGTCCGCCGCGCTGTTTTTTTCGTAGTGACGAAGGACGAGGATCAACACGTTTTCGTTCGTCAACCATTTGGAAACTTGCTTATCGCGCTCTTTTTTTATATCCGCGATCTGCGCATACAGCACTTTCCGTTCCTGCTCGTCCGCCGTTCGTATCGCCTGATACAGGCGATTGACCGCAGCCTTGCTCTCGTCGATAATGGCGACGATCTTATTCTTATGCCTGTATTCGGTGGCGTTGCCCGAACTTATGTTATACGATAAGTTTGACGAGATCGGGCGGTACACCTCATATTGTTCTCTTCCCTTGCGGAAGTGGAGTTTCTTCACCCGCGCATAGAGATAGTCCATCGCCGTGGGGTAAAAGGCGTATTGCTTGGTCTTGCGCTCGTCGATCTCGGCAAAGAACTGCGGCGAAGGGCGGGCGTACTTCTTGCGAAGAGCCGTCAGCTCCTTGCTCACACGAATGTCCTCAAAGGTGCGTTTCGCCTTGTCTATTTCCAACCCCGAAAGCACCGCGAGCTTGCAGATGTCTGAATAAATCGCAAGTATGTTTTCCTCATCTGCGCCCTTATAAATCTCATCCCACAGAATGCTGTTGAGCTTTTGCGAGAGGTTGACGATCTCGCCGATCTTATTGACGCTTGTATCGTGGTCGAGCTCGGCAAGCGTCTGCTCCGTCTTTGCTTCCGCTTGGATATTGCACACGGGGACTTTGAAGAAGTCCTTATATCGTTCGGCGGCGTTTACCAAGAGCGCGTCGTCCGTTATAAGCATGGTATCCGAATCGTAGTCGCAACCGTTCAATCGCTGCTGGAGATTTTCGCCGATGGCATTGACGCAGACGATGTTTTCGCCCAAATCAAAGTAGCTCCATACCCCGCCGCCGAGAGTATTTTCCACGCAGTACAAGTTGCCCATCGTGATATGCGGCGAGCGCGCGCAGAGCAGTTTTGCGCCGTCAGCAAAGCGTTCGCTGCGAACCTGTCCGGGCTTT
This sequence comes from uncultured Eubacteriales bacterium, assembly GCA_900549005.1. Classification (GTDB taxonomy): domain Bacteria; phylum Bacillota; class Clostridia; order Christensenellales; family Borkfalkiaceae; genus Coproplasma; species Coproplasma stercorigallinarum. The sequence goes on from URMT01000004.1 coordinate 30,009, forward strand.
AACTCGGGGATCATCTCCTCGCCTGCGAGATATTTCAATAGCTCGGGGCCGTTACCGAAGAGGGTAGCGTTGGTGCCGTTCAGAAGGATATGTCCGCACTTCAACCGCTCTTTCAAACTGCGCACGACGTCAGAGCGGAAGTTGGCATAGAGCGATGTTTCATCAAAATACGGGTAATTATGCAGAAGCGTGAAGATGACGTCTGCGCGCTCCGCAAGCCCGTCCTGTTGCTCTTCTTCGCCGTCTTTCTCGCGGGCGAATGCGTCCGTAAAGTGATAGCGCATGAAGTCGGTATCCTTCCGCAAAAGGGCGATATAGTCGATGCTCAGCTGCAAAAGAGTACGCACTTCCTCTTCCGTGAGCGGGAGCGTATTCAGAAGTTGATAGCTCGACTGCACCATCTTTCCGTGGAAGAAGCGCGTAGGTTGATCCCACTTGACGACGCCGAACGTGCCGTCCGTATGCGCCGCCCATTGTTTTATGTTCTTCTCCGAAAGCCCGCCCACGAATTTGAGATATTTCAGACTGTTGGGCGTCGTAACCATCACGATTTGGGCTATATCTTCCGCAAGCGTGACAAAACCGCGCACTTTCAGATCGCTTAGAGTGATATGTTTATCCGCAAACCATTTCTGTAATTTTGTGCGGAAAGCGCACGATTTGAAGAACTTGTTGCGGAGCAAAAGCATATGCTTGTCCGCATAGTTTCCCGCAAACAAGCTCTCGTCCAAAAGGCTTTCTCCGTCCCAGATGTCGTTCGTGATCTGAGCTTGCTTCTGCTCGGCGCAGAGGCTGCCGTCTTTGATCTCCACCGATACGACCTCTTCCGTGAATGTGCTTTTGTAATCGGGCACAAAGAGGATGCCCTCGAGCGGGATCTCCACCGTGCCTTTGACGGAGGAAAGGGAAAGTGCCTTATACGATTCCCACGAGGCAAGGTCTTTCTGTTCTTTCAAGCCGCAGTCGCTCCACTTGTTCATGGCGCGGAAGAGGCGTTCGTCGATAAACAGGCATCTGCCTTCGCGCGAGCTGCCCGCGCTGCGCTTGTATCTTACATAATGCACGCCGTTCACGCAAAAGCCGTTCGTGTAAAAATGCTCGCGCAGAGCTTTGAGGTTGACGGGCTTGCCGCCTTCGGACTTAAATATATAATTGAACTTGACGTTGACGACGGCAAGGGTGTAGGCGTTGCCGTACTTATCCGCAAAGGAGAATTTCTTGCGGCAGACGCGCGTGTATGTCTTTTCCAGCGCCGCGCTGTCCAAAGAGTTGTCCAGGAACACCTTGAACAGCCGAAAACAGGCGTCGCTACTTCTTTCGGGCAGCTGAACCCCGACCGCGGCGCCGTTTTCCATTTCAGCCTTATAAATATCCGCCGCCTCGACGGACAAAATGCGATATCCATTTTGCATGGGTATAGTATAACATAAACGAAGTAGTTAAATCAATCCGCCGTTGATAAATATATCCATAAGGCAACAAAAGTAAAAACCGCCGCCGACACTATACGAATCGGCAGTGGCCTTTACTTTACTTCATTACCCGATCTAACAGCGCTTGATAACTGTTAATGAAGTCATAGACGACATTGCCGCTACTGATTGCTTTGAAATGTTCCCGCGCACAGTGGATCTTTGCTTTTTCGATGTCACGAAGTTCCATAGAACGCAGAGAGCCTTTCGTTTCAGCGACAAAATAGATATGCTTTACCGTCCCCTCGTAAAATGCGATTGCCCAATCGGGATTGTAGCGTCCGACGGGAGTTGCAATATAAAAGCTGTCGGGGAGCTTCACATACACGGCAACGCTCGTATTCGTATCCAAATCTGCGGCAAAATTGCGTTCGTTTGTAGAATCATAGAGAATATGGTCATACAAGTGCCGCTGCGCCTTCATCGCGTTCACGTCCAGCCGACCTTTGATCGCAGGCTCGGTAAAAATATCCGTGCTGTATCGCTCGTCCAGCATATTATAGGCGATATGCTGCACGATCGCCGTTGCCTTTTCGTCGTTGATCAACCCCGACGCCTTGATGATAAACTCTTCGGGATTGTATGCGAACTGGTCAAATACGGTCTTGTCGATGCCGACTAAAATATCCACAACCGCTTTCCGCGTCAGCCCCGTTTCGCTTACGATTTTTCCGACAAGATCGTACTTCACACTGTTGTTTGTACGGATGCGCCTGCCGCTGTCATAAGTAGAAGATTTTTTCTTTGAGAAAGCGTTGCCCTCTTTGAGCTCGTCCTTCGATTTGATCTCATCTATCTCGCCCGTTTCGACTTTGAAAAAGACCTTCGGCACATGAAGTTTTGTATTGAGCGCGTCGATGGATTTTTTGATAAGTTCATCAGTGTCGAAATCAACCACATATACCGACTTCGGGCTGATACGCTTCCACAAAGCCTTAAATTCGGGCATCGCCAATTTTTCGGGATCGACCTGTAATTCCACGTTCTTATCACGAGAGTTTTCCGGCTTCATGGCGTTGGCGTCATAGACGGTATCCAAGATCTTGATGACGGCATCCCGGCTATCGGCAACTTCTTCGGCGACTTTGATCTCGCCGTTTGCCTTATCGCCATAGTATTTGTCCGTCAAAGCACCTTTTCTATCGATATACCCGTTGACGATCAAGTCATAATAAATCGCCTGAGCCATATCGGCGTCAACGACCTGCTCATTACCTTTGATGTCCGTAATGAGCTTTCCTTTGAATAGGTCTGCCGTAACGGCTACAGGGCGCCCTGCAACGGCGTCTGCCAATTCCTCCTGCAGGCCTCTTGCAAAGCTATCGTAACTTTCACTGGCGATGACCGTAAGGACATTGACGGTATGCACGTCGCTTCCGAGCGCGTTGACGTCCATGCGCTCGCCGTCCTGATTGACGCAAAGGCGCAAACCCCGCCCGACTTCCTGCCGCTTGCGCACTTCGCTGCTGCTTTGCTTCAGCGTGCAGATCTGGAACACGTTCGGGTTATCCCAGCCCTCCCGCAGGGCGGAGTGCGAAAAGATAAACCGCACGGGCGACCGCTTCGGGTCGCGGTCTAAAAGCAGTTCCTTATTCCGCATAATGAGGTCATACGCGTCGGAATCATCGGAGGTTTTTTCCTTTTTGTCGATCTTGCCGTCCGTCATTTTGCCTTTCTTATCGATGGAGAAATAGCCTGCGTGCGTCTCATGCGCGGAGATGGCGTCAAGATATTTGACGTATTCTTCATCGCCGAATTCCAGCTGTAAATTGCCGACAACATCGGCATATTCTTCCTCGAACATATCGGCATAGATACCATTATAAGGATTGCCCGCCTCGTCGTATTGCTTGTACTTTGCAACTTCGTCGATGAAGAACAAGCTCAGGCTTTAATGCCCTTATGGAAGAGCTGACGCTCGCGCTCGATATGGGAAAGGATGGTCTCGCGGATCTGAATGCGACGCAGCTGCTCCTCGCTGACTTTGCCGATGACGTCGCCCGCATAGATCTTGATCCCGTTCAAAAATTCTACCGAGTTGTCACGCCCGTCGATAAACTTGACGACAAAACCGTTCCTATACTCATCTAAATAGCCGGAGTTGTCGTAAAGATTGAACCCGATGCCGACCCTCATCGTCTTTTTGCGGATCCCCGTTGCACCCTTGTAATCAAATTGCAGCGTTGCCGTCGGGTCTGCTTTGGAAAGATTGATGCCCTCTAAATAGACATAACTTTCGGTCGCCGTGCTGCCCGATTCGGAGATGCCCTTGACGGCGATCTTCTTCACCAGCCGCTTGTTGTACGCCTCCATCGCGTCCAGCCGATAGACCATATTGTAAATGCTGTCCGCCTTGTGTGTGGCGGAATAGCGCAGCGTTAAAAGCGGACAAAACTCTTTCAGCCGTTCCTTTGTCTGTGCTCCTTCGACCGACTGCGGCTCGTCAATGATCAAGATCGGGTTTGTTTTTGCGATAATGTCAATGGGGCGGCGGGAGCGGAACTCGTCCAGCTTCATATAAATGCGGCGGGCGTCTTTCCCTTTGGCGTTGAACGCCTGCGAATTGATGATCATTACATTGATGGAACTATCCGAGGCAAAGCGGTCGATCTCGGTCAGCTGCGAGGAATTATAGATAAAGAAGCGGATCTTCTTCCCGTATTCCTCGGCAAAATGCTCCTGCGTTACCTGAAAGGATTTATACACGCCCTCGCGGATGGCGATGCTCGGCACGACCACGATGAACTTGCTCCAGCCGTAATGCTTGTTCAGCTCGTACATGGTCTTGATGTAGGTGTACGTCTTACCGACGCCCGTCTCCATCTCGATGGTCAGATTGTAATGCCCTTCCAGCTTTTCGGAGGGCTTGATCTGATTTGCCCGCTGTACCTTTTGCAGATGTTCCAAAATGATTTTGTCGGAAAGTTCCGGCACGATACGCTCGTTGCGCCAGCCTGTAAAATCTTCTTCATCCGTAACAGACTGCTGATAGCCGGTGCCCCTGTCCATAAGGTAGGTGGGCGTAAGGTATGGCTGCCCCGCAAACACGTCTACCACGGCTTTGGCGGCGTCTGCCTGGAATTTTTGGTGCTTGAATTGAAGTTTTAACATATCGCCGCCCCTCAAATCACCCTGACACGCTTGGAAATGTCGTCCGCGTCCTCCGGCATGTACAGCTTGAAGATCTCGAACACATTGATTTTGGAAGGGCTGTCGGCAAATCCGCTGTCACGGAAGACGGCGCGCAACGGCTTGCGCTTGGCGATTTCCCTTATGACGCTTTCTGGAATGTTGTTATCGAAGCAGGCGATGAGGTCGCCGTCGTTATAGGTATGTACGGTACAGCCATCGATTTGTTCCGAAGTATAGGGCATGGAGAGCGGCAAGCCCCAGTCGATCAGGCAGCCGAACAATAGATCTAAATCGGTGCGGTCGTCCTTGATGTTGGAGACCATATCCAATAAATCTGCCTGCTTGTAATCGTCCGCGGCATAGTAGACGTCCTTCATATTGCTTTCGGCAAGCTTCAAAACGCGGAAACCGATGTCGAGGTTTTGCGCCGCCAACCCGTTTTCCGCCTTGATTTTTTCGCCCGCGCGGCGGATGCGCTCTTTGCCGATCTCACAGATATTTTTGTAGCCCGCTTTATAGGCTTCGCTCTGTTCGTCGCACGGCTCGGGCAGCTGCACCATGATGAATTTGCGGTGTCCGCCGTCTTCGGCATTGAGTTGCATGACAGCGTGGGCGGTAGTTGCGGACCCGGAAAAGAAGTCAAGGATGAAAAAATCCTTATCATCATAATAATGTATCAAATATTTTAATAAGCTAACAGGTTTTGGATATGAAAACACCTTCGTTTCAAAGAGTTGCGCAAATTCTGCATTAGATGATAAAATATCTCCTACAAGCGATTTAGGAATAATTTTAGTTGGGCTCATAATACTGTCGCCAGCTTTTTTAGTATATGGAACAAACCCATCACCCTTTATAATTATTTCAGTACCATCACTAATTTCTCTTTCTAAATTTTCTTGCCCCCATATCATACGTCCCTTTAACCTGAATCCATTTTCAATAATCCCGTCTTTAACAATCACATCATCAAGTAATTCATAGGAATCCCTCACCCCTTTTTTATATGTACCATTCTGTAAAAATGTCTTCACCGTATTCGCAGGGAATCTTAGAACACTTTCTCTCATTGAAGCCTTTGTTAAAGAAGGAAGGCCTTCTTTTTGCTTAATCTCGCCAATTAAACGCTTAATCTTATTTATATCTTTTGCTAAACACATTACATATTCAGCATTGCGACGCATTATTTTTGAACTATTGTCAGGTCTAAAAGTGCTTTCCCATATATATGTTTCAATAAAATTGGATGACCCAAATATTTCCAATGCCATTTCTTTAAGATTGTGGACCTCATGTTCACCAATAGATATAAAAGCAAGGCCATCATCTGAAAGTAAGTTCCTCGCCAACATTAGTCGAGAATACATCATGCTGCACCAGTCGGAATGGAAACGACCATTTGAATCGGTATTTTTAAACAGACGATTTTCGTCCTCGTCATACATGCCCATCTGCTCGTTTTCCTCTTGCTGTGAACGCATGAAGTCGTCGGCATAGATAAAGTCGTTACCCGTATTGTATGGCGGGTCGATATAAATCATTTTTACCTTGCCGAGATAACTCTCTTGTAACAATTTGAGAACTTCCAAATTGTCGCCCTCGATATACAAATTTTCGGTTATGTCCCAATCTTTGCTCTCTTCGGGACAAGGGCGCAGCGTCTTGCGGATGGGCTTGTTTGCCTCTACAACGGAAGCCTTTTTGCCTACCCAAGTGAACTCGTAACACTCGTCGCCGTCCACCACGTCGGGGGACAGCATCTGTTTGAGCATTTCAAAATTGATCCCGCGTTTGATTTTGCCGCTCTCGTCCCGCATCTCGGTCACGCAGTTCGGGAACAATTCCGCGATTTTTTCAATATTCTCCGCCGTCATATCCGACGTTTCAAATTTCATTTTGTTCATTCTGTATTTCCTCCTCACTTATAGCCGTAAAAATATTACCTGATAGGAACTGTTCATCTGTACCCATAGAAATAAAAAATAAATCTTTTTGATTATATAAATGCACAACATGCGTATTAAGCAAATTCATAATTAGGTTGACCCAAGTATTTATCTCTTTGTCTGCTTCTTGATATGTGGAATTCATATTTTTATCATCTTTAAAGGCAGAATCTTCGTGCAAAATTTTACCACATTTTTTATAAATAATTATAAGTTGCTCTTTCGTAAGATAGGGCAATGATTTATCATCCCATCTAAATTTATCATCATGGGGAATATCGATTGGGTGAGGATAAAAATCGGGGTGAATACGTTCAATATCTTGCAAAATCAATCGCGCATTCCACATATCTTCAATCTTATTTAACTTTTCTCGATAAACATCAACATCAGATATAAGTGCGGAAAGCGCTATCAATTCCAATATTTTCCTAATCTGTAAAGCACAAAATTCGATGTTTGTACTCATATATGTTGTGTGACATTTATTTGTTCTAATATCTTTTATTGCTTTAATTCTCCATTTTACAATTTGCATATTTCGCAAATAACGTCTCAAAAGCTGCGTTTGCCTATCAAGAACTTCACTCATATCGTATTTAACTCCTTTCTTAACTTCTTCAACTCCGTATTCAGTTCCATCTTGCGGTTGAGCTGTTTTTCCTTGCACATGGCGTTTTCCAATGCGGCAATCTGCTTTTCAAGCCGCCGCCGTTCTTCGTCGCGCGCGACGGACTCTTTCAGACTCTCATTTGGAGCCGCCTGCAAGCGTTCGCCTGCGATCTGACGGACAAGGCTTTCATACACGGCGTCCATGTTCAGCCCGCTGATTGTAAATTGCAGCTCGTTTTCGGATACCCATTCGGTGTGATAATATCGATTGACCTTAAAGGTGTGTCCGCCCGCAGTGGCTTCCTTATAGCCGATCCATGCCTGCGCCTTGCCTTCATAGGTCAAAACAAACAGAATATGATACGGAATCGCCTTGTCTATCTGCCGCAAAACTGCCTCGTCGAGCTGCGGCACGTTGAGCTTTACTTCAAAGACTTCGATCTCCGTTACGGCGTCGCCCGCCGCCAGATTCAACGTCGCCGCCGCCAGCTTATTGCGCCAATAGATGATGCGGATCTGCTCCACAAAAATGCGCTTGACTGCGGGAGACACCTCAATATTTTCGTAAAACTTCTGCTTGGGAATACGCTTATTAAATTCGGTCGATACGGGGAAACCAAACATTGCGCCCTCCTTACTTCACCACCAAAAAGCAGATCAGCTCAAAGTCGTCCAGCCCCGATACCGCCGATAAAAGCGCGCTCGTGCCGCCGGTTTTGAACAGACTGTCGATGTCGCTCTCTTCCTTTACGTCAATAACGGAATTGATGGCTTCGGAAAGCAGTTCAGAAACCGCGCCCATATTGCGCCCGTCGTCCGTTTCCTCGTTGAATGCTCGGCAAAGCTCCATCACCGGCTCGCTTTTGCCGCGGCACAAAAGGCGCATGGTATCCAGCAGCTTTTTGGGGTTGAGATAATCGCAGACAATCTCGCCGTCCTCGCCGATATAGACCATATAGAAGGGATGGATGCGGTTGCGGTCGTCGATGTTGACGCTGTCGTTGATGTTGCGAAGAACGAAGATGACGCCTGCGGGCGCGTCTTCCGTTTGCCCGACGACGGTATGCAGACCTTTTGGCGCCGTTTCGATATCGCCGTGCTGCTTCATGTATTCCAAAAGGTCGAGGCGGAACTCGTTCAGCCCCAGATCCATGATGGAGATGCCATTCGTCATATCCTCGATATCGACGACTTCTTCCTGCAAACGCTTGAGCTGCGCTCTGCGGTATTCGAGGTCGCCCTTTTCTTCGGCATTGATGAGGTCGTCATCGCCCGTGGCGGTCAAAACGGATATCTTCATGCGGGTCTCGACGCGGCTCTTTAAGTTGATATACTCGTCGAGGTCCATATCCGGCCAAAAGTTGACGAGCTGTATGTACTCGTTTTTGCTGCCGATTCGATCGATACGCCCGAACCGCTGAATGATTCGGACGGGATTCCAATGGATGTCGTAATTTACGCAATAGTCGCAATCCTGCAAGTTCTGACCTTCGGAAATACAGTCGGTGGCAATGAGAATATCGATCTCCGCCGAGCTCCCCGGCAGCAGGATATCTTTGCCTTTGGAGATCGGCGAAAAGCAGGTAAGCACAGTATTTAGGTCGGCGCGAAGTTTCGGGATGGTCGTCTTGCCATCTACAACACCGGTAACTTCCGCAGTATTTAAGCCGAATTTTTCCTTTGCATATTTACTTACGTTTTCGTAAAGGTAATCGGCGGTATCGGAAAACGCCGTAAAGATGAGAAATTTACGGTTGCCCGGATTGATGGGATGTTCGATTTTCTTTCGGATCAGGTCGAACAAGGTTTGCAACTTTGTGTCATGCTCCGGCGTAATGTCGGCGATCATAAGGGAAAGCAACTCCAGATTTTCGGCATCCTTTTCCAGTTCTCGCTTCCACGATACATAATCCATGTCGGCAAGGTCGATTTTGACCTTTTTGCCCACCGAAAAGAGGTCTGTATTCTGATCGTCGTAATCAAAGTCCTCGTCATCCGAAATCTCGGTCAAGTTGAGGACGCAGCCGCCCGATTGATAGTTATTGATCGTTTGGATCGTGCCGTCGATCAGCGTTCGGATGCGGTCGACCGTCAGGCGGAACGAATAGACGGAGCTTTCTAATCGCTTCAAAAGGTTGATGCTCATCAAGCGGCGGATACCTTCTTCACGCCCCTGCTGCGTAAGGCTCGTCCCCTTATGGTGCGTCAAGTCGAGGTACTTTGCGAGCTTTGACGGCATAATGTAGTTGGACGGCGTGTAGATGGAGAGGTTGAGCGACATGAGAAGCGAATAGATATCGTTGTAATTGATCGCATCGCTCAAATCGGTCAGACGCGGCCGCAGAGAGAGCGGCGGCAACCGCTCGGGGAACTTGCCGATGTCGGACGTGTTATAATATTTTTCAATGTGCTTTCTAGAACGGGCGATCGTTACGCTGTCCAACAGCTCAAAAAAGTCAAAATCCAACGTCCGCAAGAGGGCGTCCGTCGTGCGTTTCTCGGCAGGAAGGCGGCTCCATACGTTAAATGCCTTCTGTGTCTGACGAAAAATTTCATCGATGCTCTTTGTCGTATCGAGCTTTTTATTGATCTGTTCGGAATCCCCCTCATAGGCAAGGGCGAGCTGATTTTTAAGGTCGATAAATTTGTTGTTGACAGGCGTTGCGGAAAGCATCAAAACTTTTGTCCTGACGCCTGCGCGGATGACTTTATTCAGCAGCTTTAAGTAGCGGTTTTCCTTCGCGTCCTCGCCTGAAACTTCTCCGCCGTTGCGGAAGTTATGGCTTTCGTCGATGACGACGAGGTCGTAATTGCCCCAATTCAAGCGGTCAAGGTCGATGCCGTTCGATTGACCATAACTGCGCGAAAGGTCGGTATGATACAGCACATCGTAGCGCAGCCTGTCCTCCGCAATGGGATTGTTGATATAATTGCCCTTATAGGTATTCCAGTTTTCGGATAGTTTTTTCGGGCAAAGGACAAGAACTGATTTATTGCGGTTTTCGTAATACTTAATGACGGCAAGCGCTGTGAACGTTTTGCCGAGGCCGACGCTGTCCGCAAGGATACAGCCGTTAAACTTTTCCAGCTTGCTGATGATAGCAAGTACGGCATCGCGCTGGAAGTTATATAACATCCCCCAAATTTTACTTTCCTTAAAGCCTGTCGCCTCGTTTGGAAGCTCGTCCTCGGAAATGTCGTCCAAGAACTCATGAAAAATATTATAAAGGGCGAAAAAGTAGATATACTCCGGCGCATTTTCGCGGTATGCGGCGGTGATATTTTCGATAACGACATCCGTGACTTCCTGAAACTTCTTCTTGTCGTTCCAAAGCTGTTCAAAGAGCTTGATGAAGTATTGCGCGTTTTCAAAGCTTTCCGTCTTTTGCACCGGATAGTAAGCGTTGTTCCCGCGTTCGCAACCGAGGTCGACCGTTGTAAAGCCGTTGATAGGCATATAGGTGCTTTCATCCACCGTCATAAAGCCCATCATCTGTTCTTGCGTCACGTTCGACTTAAACGTCACTTTTCTTCTGATCCAATCGGCACATTCCTTTGCAATCGCCTTTTGCGTCAGTTCGTTTCGGAGCTTTACTTCAAATTCCGTACCGTACAGGCTGCGCTCCCTTGAAATGCGCGGAATATAAAACTCGCGCTGCGCTTTGGAGGCTTTTTCAGCGACAAAAGTCGGCGATGTAAAGATAAATCGCAACTCATCTATACTTTCCAGCTGCTTTTTAAGCTCCTGATAGGCATAGATCGAAAAACAAGCTGCGGCAATGGAAAGTTTGCTTCCTTTATGGATGCCCGCCTGCAAATCGCTTTTAACGGTATTGTTGATATTGTCAATGATTTTCATCTTCTTTCCTTTGCGGATGAAAAGTAGACGAAGTACAACAAACACGCAGTTTTTGCTTATGTGCGATAAAGAAGTAATAGAAGTGTAAAAAATTTTGCCGTTCCTATCCGGCA
>URMT01000005.1 GCA_900549005.1 uncultured Eubacteriales bacterium
GCGCCTTAAAAGGCTGCGCTCGGTTTCGGTCATAATCTCTCTGTCAAAGGTTATTGCGCTTGTCCGTCTCTTCATATCTTTTCCCTCATTTTTCTTCTGAAATATCCTCCCGCACCCGTGTATGAAGATTCGAGGTACGGAATTTTTACGTTCTTGCCCATAATTCTTGCGGCGGCTATTTTGAAATATTTTTTGCTGTAATCGCGCCACCTGCCCAGCGTAAGCGCCAAATCTTCGGGCAGGACGGCAACCAGCGGGACGTTCAGCGCCCGCGCAATATCTTCGGGGTAGGCTATATCGCCGCTTAAAATCAGTCCGCCGTTCACCTTGTTCACAATTATTCCGCTCAGTTTTATCCCGCCGTCTTTCAGCGCCGCCACGGCGCCGTCGGCCGCCCTTACAGAGGGAGTGTACGGCTCGGTAACCACAACCGCCCTGTCGCACGCGCCGTAAGCCGCGTTGTCGCACAGAACGTAATCGAACAGCCCCTCGGTTTCGCGCACGGCGCTCTCTGCCGCCTTTTTGTCGCTGCACCCCAGCGTGGGCATCACGTAAAGATTTTTTATCTTGGGGTGTTGGGTAATTGCCTGCTTGGCGCGGCACGCGCAGTTTTTAAAATCTTCCACGGTAAAAACCTGCAACCCGCGGCAGCCGCAAACGGTCAGCGCGCAGCCGCTTACGTTGTCGCCGTCAACTATCAGCGTGCGCTCCCCTGCCAAGGCAAGCGCAAAGCCCACTCCCGCGGCCACGGTGGTGGCGCCCGCGCCGCCTTTGGCGGACGCAAAAAAAATTTTATCTGCCACGTAAGCCTCCGAAAATTTCTTCAATTTCAGTCTTGTATACAGATTATACCTTGTGCCGGACGGCTTTTTCTGTAATTTCGTGTCACATTTTGTAATGTATGAGCACAAATATTTGTAATGTTTTTTTATTACAAACCATTACATTTATTTGACAATGTAATAATGCGCATATATAATATAGACGTGCGCTTTAAAAGGCGCCCTTTTTGCGTAAAAAAATCAGTCAGGATGATATAAAGGTAGTTTATGGTCAGGTTGAGGAAGAGTCACACTAAACTTAAAATAGCGCTGTGCAGCGTATGCGGCTTCTTCGTCGCAATCGGCGGCGTGCTCGGCATATGGGTGCTAAGCTCTGCATTGCAGGGCGAAAAGGAGGTTGTCCGCCCCGAAGACACGGTCAGCGTAAGGAAGGAGCTGCCCTCTGGCGGCACCTATTCAGAGCTTAAATCCGACGGGCTCGATACGCTCGGATATCTTGCATACGTTCTTGACCGGCAGGAATTCTATCATTCCGAATCTTCCACGTCGTCTGTCGCGCTCATTGCAACGCAGACCACGCAGTCGTTCAAGGACTATAAAGACGGCATAATGCTCTCTTCCGACTTCACTTACGGCTTTGTAAGTGCGGGCACCCAGTCGTGCTTTGTGCCGGGCGGCAACGAAAACGGCGAGGGCGCTGGCGTATATATGCGCACGTCAAACGGCTCGGTAAACAGTTCGTCCACAGGCACAAACACAAACTGGAACGACGACGTCCGCTATTATCCCGAAGAAGAGTATCTTTATACCTACGGCCAGTATTCCACAGAAATGACCGTATATATCCTCAACGACGAAACGGTTACAAGCTGGGACGAAGTGCGCGACAACGGCGACGGAACGTATTCGCAGAAGTTCTATCTCGACGCCGAAAAGGCCGCCTATTATTATCAGTACGCTATGAAAACGCGCGGCGGTCTGGATGCCCTGCCAATATTCAAATCTGTAACTCTCGACATCACTTTCGACGATAGTTATCGCGTGCTTGAAATAGACGCGGTAGAAGATACCAACATCACCTATATATTCTCTATGGACAGCACGTCCACGACCACCACGACCTATTCCTACGACGAGGCTAGCTTCGACCAGCCCCACCGCGATTTGTACGACGCTTACTATAAAGATTATGTGGGCAAGTTGCAGTCGGGCGATAACGAAGAAGAGCAAATCGACGTTATAAGCCTGCTTGCGGGTGCGTTTGCAAATGTGCTCAACGGGCAGGGGCAGCAGTTCGACGCCACTTTGACGCTGGGAAATACGCCCTACTACGGCAGGGTTTATCTCAATGTGGATATGGGCGGCATATCCTCGGGCGATATTCTGGGCGCGATTGAAGCGCGCATACAGCTCTCTGCCGACCAGTCGTTCGACAGCCAGGATTTGTACATAGAGCTTTCAGACGGCAAAGTTTCCGGCTATTATTCCACAGGCTTTGCTTTAACAGCCGATATAAACAGCTTCGGCGATATAATAGATAAGTTTGAAACGTGGATTTCCACACTCGACTTCGGCTCTTCGTCAGACGGCGGAACTGACGGCGAAGGGGAGGGCGAAGACCAGCCTGACGAAGGCGAAGGGGACAGTTCTTCTTCGCTCAACGATATTCTGGAACAGCTTTTGGGCGGACTTGTGCTGGAAGAGAGCGAAGGCGGAGTTTCGGTATCGCTTGATATATCCGACCTTCTGGGCATAGGCCTTTCGGCAAAGCTCGACTTCACAGCCTCCGAGGGCGCCGACGGAACTACGGAATACAGCTTTGCTTCCGCAGATATCGGCGGCATTACATACGGCGGCGAAAATATTGCCCTTTCGCTCGGACTTGCGCCGTCTGCGGCTGAAAACATATCGCACGACGAATCGGAAACTCCGTTCAACGTCAACGAAGCGGCCGACAGTTTATATCAGCTTTTAAGCTCGCAGACGTTAAAGCTCAGGCTCTCGCTCGAAGGCGCTGAACTTGCCGATTTTGCTTCGGCCATCGGCATAGTTGACCCGGGTGACTCCCTCGATAACCTCAAACTCGAAGTGGAAGGCGGCGTAGCGCTCGACGGCCTCACCGTAAATGCCGCCGTTCGCCTTATTGATACCTCCGCAGAAAAAACTCTGCTCGATGCCGACGTTTACTATATTTATAACGGAAGTTCGGGCGCGTACGGAACGGCATACCTTGCTATAACCAACTTGCTCGGGGTGGAGTGCGACGCAAAAGTTTACTGCGACATTGCCGACCTTGCCGATACCATAACAAAACTTGTTGCAAGTTTTTCAGGGGAAGGCGATGAAGGTTCTGAGGAAGGCGGCGCGGCCGTGCTTGCAGAGGACGGGTCTGACCTCGTCTCTGTAATAAACGGCGTGCTTTCTCTCGACTTCGGTTCGGTAATTAAGGAACTTACCGCAAACGATACAGTAATAGGCGCAACTGTAAACGCCGACGAAATTCTTGCCCTTCTCGGCACAGACGTAACTCTCGGCGACATCACCCTTGAATACAGCCTTGGCGATTTCGACGCCGAAGACTACAATACAGAGGGCGGCTGGCTGCACGGCTCTGTGCCTTCGCTCGGCGCGGAAGTTTACGTATACGGCAGCACCCTGGCAATCGACGAGATAAATTTTGAAGAATATCTCGACCTCGACGTGCTTTTAGGCTCGGTTATCGGCGTGCTTTCATCTGAAACTGTCACCGTGGATTTAACCGTAACGGGCGGCGCTGTTGCAGATATACTTGCAGGTGCAGGCCTTGCCGACCTCGGCGCCTCGCTCGACGGGCTTACGCTTAATGTTTCGGGCGGCGTAAGCATATCCTCGCTTCCCTCGGCTCTCGCGGCCCAGGCAAAGGTCAACCTCACCAACGGCGACCTGCCCTATGTGGTTGCAGAGGTGTTCTATGCCTACGAAGAGGGCGGAATGGGCACGGCGTACATAACTATTACCAACCTGCTCGGCGCAGACCTCTCTGCAAGCCCTGTAAAGGTAAAGTGCGACATCTCCGACGCAGTCACAGCCATAGAACAGCTCATAGGCGCCGTGGAAGAAGTGCTTCCCGTTGCAGAGAACGGTCAGTCCGATGGCGAAGGCAACGATATAGCTTCGATAATTTCAGGCGTGCTTGCCATAGATTTCGGCTCTATAATAAATGAACTCACCATAAACGCGGACGTATTGTCCACCACGATTGATGCAGATAACCTCATTGCTATGTTCAGCGATGTTTCGCTGGGCCTGGGTGAAGTCACTCTTGAATATAATACCGAAGGCACTCTCACCGGCTCTGCATTAAACGGCGAAGTTGTGCTTGAAGTCAGCGGAAGCGACAGCACTTTAACTGCACCTGACGACAGTGAATTCCTCGATATAAACGAAGTGCTGAACACGGTAACAGATATCCTTGAAAATAAACTCGTAGCACTCAGCCTCAACCTTGACGAAACAGGCCTTGCTAACCTTCTCAAAGGCGTGGGAGCAGAGGACTATGTGTCTCTTGCAGATGGGCTTGGCCTTACGGTGGATGGTACGCTGGATATAGAACAGCTTGCGGCGCTGGTAAACATAACTCTTACGCGCGGCGAAGATACTCTGCTTGCAGGTCAGATATATTATGATTACGACGAAGCTGCGGAGGGCGAAACGAGCTACGGCACGGCACAGCTTTACATAACCAACGTATTCGGCGCAGAGTGCGACATAAAGGTAAAGTGCGACATAGCCGAGCTTGCGGAGAGCATACAGCAGATAATAGCGATGTTCACGCAGTCGCCCTCTATGCAGAACGACGCCCCCGAAGCGGATAACACCGTAGTGGGCATAATAAGCGAGATACTCGAACTCGACTTCCCCGCGATAATAGAAAAGCTGACGGCGAACGCAAGCGGCTTTGAAACGGAGATAGACGTAGACGCTCTTTTAGGCGAGCTTGAAGTGACGGGCATAAGCCTCGGTAAGGTAACTCTTAAATACGATACAGCAACGGAAAAGCTCACGGGTTCTGCGCTGGGCGGCCTTACGCTGGAAGCATACAAGGGTACGCAGGAAGTTAAGCCGATAGACGGCGAATTCCTCGATATAAACGAGGTTATAGAAATCGCGCTTGCCGTTTCTGAGCAGGTGCAGGCTATAATCAACGAGGAGCAGATTCACTTCGATATCGACGCGGGCGCAACTATCGACGGGGTTGCCGTAGGCATAGAAGGTTCTGCCGCAGTCGATTGGGTGGGCGGAACGCTCAACAAACTTGCGGTTACGGCGACGCTTTCTCTTCAAAACAGCGGCGAAGCCAACAGGTCGGCCACGGCGTTCACCTTCCTTTATAATAACGGCGCGGCAGACAGCGACCCCTATATAAGAATAGGCATAGGCGATGAGGTGCTCAACATAACGAAGGGCGACATCGCTACGGTAAGCGCGCAGATAGGTGACCTCAAAGTTCAGATAGAAAAGCTGATTGACGCCATAAACGGCGGCTCGGCGCAGTCTGACGGAGAAGCGGAGCAAATAGTTGCCGAAATTGCCCGCCTTTCGGGTATTTCTGCGATAACTGTTGACGGCGGCGACGGAAGCATTAAAGAGCCCGACGCGGTTATCATCATCAACGCGCTTTTAGATGCGCTTCTCGGCGCAAACGAAAACGGAGAAAACGTGCTTGCCGACATCTTCGGCGCTATAATGAGCGGTACTTCCGTATCTGCCGACGACCTCTCGCTCGCCGTAAAAATGCTGTTTGAAAATATCGGCGCAAGCCTCAGCATAGGCCTCGACAACGGAGGCAGGCTCTCGCTCGGCGGAACGGTTACAAGCGGCGGTGCAGAAGTTGCCGATTTGCACATTTCGGCAAAGAGCGGCCTTGGCGGAGTATTTGAAAAAATAGACGGCTCGCTCGACGAACTCAAACAGAACTCTTCTTCGGAAGAAGTTTCGTTCATAAAAATCGTATACGACTATCTGTTCAAGGCGATAGGCAACGTCAACATAGGCGACTACCTCGGTAGCGATGCTTATAAAGTATCGTTCAGACTTGGCGGCGACGGCAGCAAAATACCCGAGCTTGCAGGCGTTCAGGTAACTGCCGACCTGTATTTTGCGGGCAATTACCAGGGCGGAAATCTTATCCGCGCAGATATAAGCAATCTCACCGTAGACGGCTTCAATCTGTCGGCAGACGTGGTATACCTTAACAACACCCTGTATATCGACCTTGAAAACATCGACGGCACGGCTTTAAGCGGCCTCAAAGTGCAGGTTCAGGCAGACGATATATACAAGGCGGTTGAAAATATAATCGCGCTCATCAAAAACGACAAGGTTATAAACTTCTTCGGCAGCGTGGCGGGTTCGTTCCGCACATCCGGAGGCGAGGGGCAGGAGGCGGCAGGCGCGGCTGTAACCCTTTCGGAAGAGCAGGAAAAAACTTTCACCGATATATTGGTGGCGCTTCTGTCGCTCGACTATTCCGAAGTGGTAAAAATCAGCAGTGCGGACGGTGCGACGACCATCACTGCCGATATCGACGCCGTACTCGAAGCCGTGGGTGTAGACGTAAGTGTCGGTTCTGCGCAGATTGTCGCCGAAAAAGACAGACTTACCGTAGGCCTCAGCCACGAAAACAGCAACTACAACTGGATACAGCTCGTTGCCGAGCGCAGCGAAAGCCTCAACTTCGATACTTCGTCCCTTACGGGCTACATAGATATCGGCTTTGTGGCAGACATAGTTGACGATGCGGGCAAGTTCATAACTTCCAACGCGCCCGCAGACGGCGAAATTTCTACCCTGTTCACCCTCAACGGCGGCACGATAGCGGCCGACGTGGATATTTCGGATATCGACTTCTCGTCTGCACTTGGCGATGAATGGTGGAGCGGAATAGTAGGCGCGGTATTGAAGGGCCTTGATATAGATCCCATAACCATAAGCAATATCGATTTGGTTATAGGGCTCGATTCCGCGGGCGAGCTGTACTTCTCGTTGGAGGGCGACATTTCGGCCGTAAGCGTTACGGCGCTCGGGTTTATCCCCATAGAATTTGTGGCGGCAAACAGCATAGGCATAACTTATTCCGACGGCCTCATCACGTTAAAGAAGGACAGCGGCGGCAGTCCCATATATTGGGTAATGACTCCCGAATACTTCATCGATAACCTGTTTGCAGAACAGAGCGACGAAAACGGCACCGATTCGCCCATACGCTGGCTGCTCGGCACGGGTTCGAGTATCTGGAACCTCATTGCAAGCAATCTCGGCGGCCTTATAGACATCGATTCCGGCATAACTTCGCCCGACGAAATTACTTTGTATCCCGTTTCAAACGGCGGCAGAGACGGCGGAAATGAAGAGGCGACTGCGCTTTCGCAATTCCTTGCAGGTTATGCGATAAAACTCGGCGAAGAAAACGCCTATACATACGGCGGATATTCCGCCGCGCTCGAAAGGCTCGGGCTTAAAGACAGCAATAATTATTATGCGTTCGCGCTGAATGCAAGCGGCCTCACGGGAGGGATGCTCGACGCTCTCGATGTTGCCCTTCTCCGCGACGAAACTTACGGCTTCGGCGGGTTGAAGGCCTACGCCTCGGTAATGAGCGGCGCGGTGGTCGTAAACTTCAATATCGGCTATTCGGGATATAAGGCGCCCACCGATTCGTCTGTGCCTGCAAATTATTACGAAAATGCCGTAGGCAGCCTTTCGGATGCGGCAAGGCAAGAGTTCGATAACGCGCTTACTCTTAATAACGATGTAAATGCCAATATCAACGGCATCGATACCGTATACGCCTACGATGTGTTCGGCGGCGTCAAGATAGAGGGCGGCGTTCTCAGCACTGTGAACACCCAGCGCGAATATGTTGACGAATTGCTCACCGTAACCGTATACGAAAGCGTGGAAGATATGGAAGCGGGCGTAAACGCCGCAACATACAAAGTAAGGTATGGCTCAGTAATCAACCTGCACGACGACTGGAATATAATGTCGGACGATGACGGCAACGTGTACGTATACGTTGCGGCAGGCGATACGAGCGGAACATATCCCGAAACTTACACCGTTGAAAACGATACCGTCTTCTATAAAACGACGGTGAGCGGCGAGGAGTGGACTACGGCAAAAGTTACCATAAACGGCCAGATGTTTGTGGTTAAACACGGCACTTCGCTCAACGATATCGTTGCAAACAAGTTCGGCGGCTACGGCGTTGTGGGCGGCTGGAAACAGGTTATTTCCGATACTGAAACCGTTGACTTTACCGCAACCACAGTTACGGAAGACGTTGAACTCGAAGTTCAGTTTGCCCGCCTTTCGGTAACGGCCGAAAACGGAGTCGTATACACTCTCAGCGGCGGCACGCAGGGCGAGGGCGTCAACACCGTGTACGACCATTACGAGGTAACGGGCTACACGCAGGCAATCTCTGCTTATTACGAAGAAAACACCACCTTGGTTCTCGAAAACGAGGTAGATGGCGTGCCCGTCACCGCAATCGCCGCAAATGCGTTTGCAAATTCGAGCAATACCGAAGCAACTTCACTTAAAAATGTTGTAGTTCCTGAAAGCATTACGGTTGTGGGTAGCAGAGCATTCCTCGATAATAAAGGTATCCGTTCTATAATATTCCTTGCACAAAACGTCACGTTTAACACTAGCGACGGAGACAGAAAGTATTATCCTTTCTATGGCTGCTCAACTGATAATAACGATAACGGGTCATTGCTGAATATTTATTATAATGGCGACTACGAATCGGATAATGTCGATACTTTCTGTATAAAAGATAACGGTTGGGGCAATTGGTATCGTATTGGTGACAGCGGCTGGGGGCAGATGCACGATGGCGGTACGTGGGCATATCTTGACATTTCGCTTGACGCCGACATAGAAGGCTATGCATCTGACGATTTACGCGACGATATTGTGGCTTATCTTGCAGATAACGGTTATTCCTACAACGAAGCAATTTATGCTGGAACTAATTGTATGCTCGTGAACCTTTCCGGTGTCAGCGCAGACGGGTTCAAGGCGGAAGCAGAGAGCGCGGCTAAACTCCTCATAGATACTTATACCGCGTCGGTATCGGGTGCAGTCAATATGTATTCGGTAACGGTTGAAGTTTCGGCAATGAGCGGCAGCCTTGACAGCGGATTCAGCGGCGGAATATATGTAAACATCGATGTGACGGATTCCGGTGAGGTCTGGTATAAGACTTCTTGCAGCTATACCTTAGACGGCGAAACTTCCGTCGTAAACCCGATGAACGTTGAATATGAGGAAGGATGTTCTGTGGAATTCAATGGCGTTCTTTACGTCAAGGCCGGTTCGGCTATTACACTAAGTTCCACAAACAGTTCTGCTTACGGTCTTGTATCGGTCGATGTGAACGGAGTAAGCAATTCTGACGCGGCAGACGGCGTGTGCGAAATCGTTATGCCTGAAAGCGTTGCAAACATCGTTGCAAACTATCAGACAGTAGGTACGCCCATAAGTATTTATAGCGAGGTTTCGTTTAAGTACGACGGCGTTATTTACGAAAATTCTGATAACGGCAGGTATTCCGTCGTGCTCGGCAAAGAGGTAACAGAACTCACTTATGAAGTTACCGCAAAAGAATCGGGCTACTATTTCATAGGTTGGGCAGTAATGAACGGTGAAACGTTAGAATTTACTTCCGATTTGACCGTTTCAAAAGACGCGCAATTTTATGTAATCTGGGCGCAGAACAATTCTCAGAATCTTACGGTTTCGTTTGAAAAACCGGAAGCTAACACATCAAGTCTTTCAGATATAGCTGTAACGTCTGAACAGGGTTCGTTCAGTGCCTGGTATGCCGATGAAGATTTCAGTAAAGAGGCCATCTCAGAACTTGGTACGAATACTGTTGTGTATGCTAGATTGTCGTTCACGCTTGGTTTTACTATTAGCGGTGAAAATACAAAGTATAATGTTACAATGAGCTATCCCAATTCTTCAAGCGAGACTTATTGGGAAGAAGATGCAACGGGATTGTCTACTAACGATGCTAATAAAATTGATTGGCTTGCAGACGGTATAGCTGATTCGCAAGGAACGGCAATTGTTGTTCTTGAAGGCGCATATGTAGAAGTGAGTCGTGGAGACAATGCAAATGTTATTTTGATTAACATTTATAATGTTAAAGACGCCGATGTGCCGTTATATTCTATATCGGTGCAAGGGATAAAGATGTCGTGGCGCGGAATTGGAAGCTGGGGCTCTTGGCGAGAAGATGGTGACAGAGCATTCTTCGACGGAAATAGTCACTTCAACAGTAACGAATGTAGCGCTGATGGCTTTACTATGCCAAATGGGTACAATATAGATGGCAATAACAAAGTTTGGCTGATTTCTGAAAGTGTAAGTCAGAACTTGGAATTTATATTGACTATTTAAATACCCTCAACACTCAAATATGCGCCGCGCGGCGGATAAATTCGCCGCGCGGCGCATATTCTTTTATATGGACCTGATTGAAAAAATTATTTCCGAACTCGGCGCAGACGAGGCGCACGCCATCACTATCTGCCCGGGCCGCCTTGCTTACCTTCGCGGCGTAAAGGCGGTGGAAGAACTCACACCCGAAAAAATTATCCTCGTAAGCGGCAAAAACACCGTAGTTTGCGAGGGCGAAAATCTGCTTGCCCGCGAGTACTTTCAGGGCGATATGGTAATAAAAGGCAATGTAAAAAAGGTGAGCGTTGAATAACAGAACCCGCTTAAAAATTGTATGCTCTCCGCGCCAGGCGCTGTCCAGGCTGTCGCGCGAAAATATTCCCGTTTACAATTGCAAAAAACAGGGCGCGTGGTTTGCTTTTTCCGTACCCGATAATTTCGTACAAAAAGTTTTTGCAATTTTTGCACGCCCGTGCTATAATATCACCATAGAGCGTAAAAGCGCTTTAACGCGGCTAAAAAACTTTGCCGTGCGCAGGGCGTTTCTCATCGCGGGCTGCGCGGCATTCATAGCGGCAAGCTGCCTTTCAAATGCCTTCGTTTTAAAAATTACCGTAACGGGCAGCGGAGCTTACCTTGCCGACTATGTAAAGGGCGTCGCCTATTCATTGGGCGTGCGCGAAAACTCGATATACCGCGGCGGGGAAGAACCCGCCCTCATATCCCGCGTTCTGGCCCTTCCTTCCGTCACTTTCTGCTCCGTGCAAAAGCGCGGCAGTATACTTTACATCGACGTGGAAACGGAGGAAGAGAGCGGTTCTCCCGCAGGGTATGTTCCGCTTAAAAGCGACGGCGACGGGACTGTTGAGAGCATAGTCGCAATCTGCGGCACGGTTCAGGTTTCCGCGGGCGACTCTGTTTCGGCGGGTGATACGCTCATTGCGGCATATACCGAGGTGAGCGGGCAGAACGTGCCCTGCATTGCGGTGGGCTATGCGGTAATTCTGCGCTCGGCCGCCGTCAGCTATACTGCCGCCGAAGAGAGCGAGCAGAGCCTTGAAAGCGCCTATGCCGCCGCACTTTTATACACGGGCGGGGAAGAGATTGTAAGCCGCGACTATACCGTAAAGACCACGGCCGAGGGGGTGATTTACAACGTTGAGTTCACCTACCGCCACACCGTGAGCATAAATTTTGACTGAGAACAAATTTTTTATGACGGAAATAACCAGGGAAGTGCCCGCAGGGTCTGTGGACAGGCTCCAAAAAATTCTGGGCAATTTCGATGAAAACGCAAACGTAATAATGCGCGAACTCGGGATAAACCTGCGCGTGGAGGGGCTTAACATAGTCGTTTCGGGCGCGGAGGACAAGGTTTCGATGGCGGCGGACGTGCTGGAATGTCTTGTAGAGCTTGCCGCCGACGGCGACCCGATAGACGGCGCGCGCATAATGTACTGCATAGAGCTTGCCAAAGAGGGCAGGGCGCAGGACATTTTAAAACTTTCTGGCAGCACGGTGGGCGTAACCTACCGCGGCAAGCCCATAAAGTGCAAAACGGTGGGGCAGAAGAGGTATGCCGACGCCATAAAAAAGGACACCGTCGTGTTCGGCGTAGGCCCCGCGGGTACCGGCAAGACCTACCTTGCGGTGTGCCTTGCGGTGCAGGCCTATAAGTCCAAACAGGTCGAAAAGATTATCCTCACCCGCCCCGCAGTCGAAGCGGGCGAAAAGCTGGGCTTTCTTCCGGGCGACTTGCAGACCAAGGTAGACCCCTACCTGCGGCCGTTGTACGACGCCTTGCAGGAGATGCTCGGGCTGGAAACTTACACAAAACTTATGGAACGCGGCTCTATCGAAATAGCGCCGCTTGCATATATGCGCGGCCGCACTCTTTCAAACGCCTTCGTCATTCTGGACGAAGCTCAGAACACCACGCGCGAACAGATGAAGATGTTTTTAACGCGAATGGGCGACGGCAGCAAGATGGTGATAACGGGCGACGTCACGCAGATTGACCTGCCCGAAGGCAAAAAGAGCGGCCTCGTGCACGCCGTGCACGTTCTTAAAGATATCGAAGGCATAGCCATATGCCGCCTGACCGATAAAGACGTCGTGCGCCATCCCCTGGTGATGAAGATAGTGCGCGCATACGAAATAGACAGTAAAAGGAGCGAAAGCGAAAAAGGTGAAAAACAGTAGAAAGGCGTATACTCTGGGCGCTTTCGTGTATATTGCGGGCACCGCGGTGCTGTTTGCCATATTCCTTCTTATGATTGCCGTAAACCTCGGCGACGCAACCGCACAGCACATCCGCGAAAACACCGAACGCATAATTTTAATCTGCGTGTCGTTCTGCATTGTTTCGGGCATAATGTACTGTTATTTTTACTTTGAAAACAAAAAGTACATTCTGTCTGTCGGCAAGATAGTGGAGGTATTCCTTCTGCTGTCGCTGTCCCTTCTCATTGCATTTCTGATAGGCAAATTCGTAAATGCGGCGGCCCGTCCCGTGGCATTTCTCGCGCTTATGGCCGTAACACTTCTGGGCAGAAGAGAGGCGATATTCTTGAACATAATATTCGCCCTTTTTATGTTCATACTCGATAACTTCTCCGACGTGACGGGCCTGAACGCCTCAGAAAGTTACAACTTCCTCATTCTCACGTTCTGCACGGGTATGATAGGCATCTTCATCACCCCCAGAATAAAGACGAGGATAGGCAGCGTACTGCTCGCGTTCGTGCTGCTCATTCCCATAGAGCTGATAATAGCTCTTCTGGAAGCCACCGTAACCGAACAGTTTACCGAAACTTTAAACCTGTTTATGTACGGCGCACTGTCGTCCTTCTTCTCGGTGCTTTTATATATGTTCCTGCTGCCGATATTCGAGGTGATGTTCTCTGAACTCACGATATTCAGGTTGCGCGAACTCGCCTCGGAACAGGCAAAACTCATAAAAAGGCTCAAAAAGAACGCGCCCGGCACATATCACCATTCAATGACGGTGGCGCAGATTGCCGAAGCGTGCGCCCAGGCGATAGGCGAAGATTCGGAACTTGCCCGCGCGGCGGCCTATTACCACGACGTAGGCAAGCTCAAAAATCCCGAAATGTTCACCGAAAACCAGACGGATTACAACGTTCACAACGAACTCACTCCCGAGCTTTCGGTAGATATAATCCGTTCGCACACGCGCGACGGCGCAAACCTCATCCGCAAGGCCCACCTGCCCGAATTTTTTGCAGAAATAGCCATACAGCACCACGGCACGCTGCCCATCAAGTACTTCTATGCCAAGGCGCTTAAAATGAGCGACGGCGAACTGAATATCGAAAATTATTCATACGCAGGCCCCACGCCCACCTCAAAAATCGCCGCAATCATAATGATTGCCGACGCTTCCGAGGCGGCCGCCCGTTCGCTCACCAACCGCTCGCCCGAAAAGGTGGAGGAGCTTGTGCGCAACATAATAGAAGAGAGGCTCGATTTGGAGCAGTTCGACCACTGCAACATAACTATGAGCGAGCTGACGACAATAAAGCTCACCGTAGTTTCGCAGCTCACGGGCGTTTACCATTCGCGCGTGGCATATCCCAAACTCAAAATCAGCAAAAAGAAATATGAATAGTTTACACATATATTGCGACCAATCAGATTTTTCTGCCGTGGAAAACGCGTTTGGGGGCGAGTTCGTTTCCGACGTGCCCCTTGCCGCCGAACTGCTTTTTGTGGATGCGGAAGAGATAAGGTCGCTCAATTCACAGCACCGCGGCAAAGACTCGGTAACCGACGTGCTATCCTTTCCCACGCTCGAAAATATCTGCGGCAAAGAGCTTAAAAAGGCAGATTTCCCCTACGATATCGACGAAGACGGCAATCTGTTCGTCGGTTCGGTGGTAATCTGCCGCGAGCGCGCAAAGGAGCAGGCGGAGGAGTTCGGACACAGCTACGAACGCGAACTCAATTACCTTCTCGTGCACGGCCTGTGCCACCTTCTGGGCTACGACCACGAGGAGGAGGCGGATAAGCGGGCAATGCGCGAAAAAGAGGAGCGTGTGCTCAAAAAAATGGGTATCACCCGCGAGGTCTGAACGGCATTGGTTGCGGCATATATGCGCACCATTTCGTTAATTTGCGTGCGGTGCGGCCTGAAAAACAGGGGCATAGATATGCCGCGCTTTAAGCCGTACTTTAATAAAATTTATTTCAAATAATCTGTGAACGCGCCGCAAGGCGCGTCACTTTTACCGCAGAAAAGGAAGTTCAAGGAGATATATAATGAGAAGCGGTTTTATCGGCGTAATCGGCAAGGCGAATGCGGGCAAAAGCACTCTTATCAACGTGCTGGTCGGCGAAAAGATATCCATCGTTTCGCCCAAGCCGCAGACGACGCGCGACGCCGTTCTGGGCATACTTACAAAGGAAGATTATCAGCTCGTGTTCGTCGATACGCCGGGCATTTACAAGAGCAAGACTTACCTTACCGACGTGATGATGAAGACGACCGAAAGCGCGGCAAAGGGCGTGGACGTAATTCTCTTCGTGCACGACGGCCACGCGGGCATAACCGAGGGCGACATCGCGCTTATGAAGAAATATGCCTCGCTCAAAATACCTATGATAATCGCCTACACCAAGACTGACATAATGCCCAGGGAAAATATTCCCGCCGATGCAAAAATCTTGTTTGAAGCGGGCATAACGTGCGACGTATACCCCGTTTCGGCGCGCAAGGGCACAAATATGCGCAAGCTGGAAAGCGCGCTCGCCTCTATGGTTCCCGAGGGCGAAAAGGTTATCGCCGATGACATAGTTTCTGATAAGAGCGAAAAGTTTATGCTCGCCGAAATTATGCGCGAAAAAATTCTGCTCAAATTCGATAAAGAAGTTCCCCACGGCATAGCAATCGTCATAAATAAATTCGAATTGCAGGAAAACGGCGTTTACGACGTGAATTTAGACATAATTTGCGAAAAGGCCTCGCACAAGGCCATTTTAATAGGCAAGCAGGGCGCCGCCATAAAGGAGGTATCTTCGTTTGCCCGCAAGGATATGGAAAAGTTTCTGGGCGCCAAAGTTTTCCTCACCACCTACGTCAAGGTCAAAGAGGACTGGCGCGACAAGCCCGGGCTTGTAAAAGATTACGGCTACGAGGTAAAAAAAGATATTTAAACGGCTGAAATAAATGTGCGCCGCTTTGCGCAAACTGCTTGTGCAGGGGGTGCATCGTATGAAAAAACACGATAAAGACGCGGCAGAACTCGCCTGGAAGATGTTTGAAAAGACGGGCAGCGTAAGCTACTATATGCTCTATAAACAGCTTTCGGGCAAGGGCTGAATGTCGCAAAAAATATTTCAATTGTTTCCGGGCATACGTTGCGGCAGGCGCGGAACAATTTAATTGGGCGGCATATATGCCTCAACCAACGCAAAATTTTGCGTTGCTGGCAAGTAAATTCAATTTTTCAAACTTATAAAAATAACGGGCGCACCCGCGCGGCAAACAGTGCCGCGCGGGTGCGCTTAAAAGCGGCAAAACGGATACATATTTGACGGATAATATACAATGGAAATCAAAGTCAACGCCCTTATGATAAGGGCAACCGATTACGGCGAAAACGATAAAATACTCACCCTGCTCACCGCCGAGCGCGGAAAAATTTCCGCAGGCATAAAGGGGGTGAAAAAGGCGGGTGCAAAACTCAAATTTGCAGCCCAGCCATTCTGTATGGCCGAATACGTGCTTGCCTGCCGCGGTAACCGCTATACCGTAATTCAGGCCTCCGAAAGCGAGAGCTTTTACGATTTGCGGTGCGATATAAACAAATTCTATGCCGCGTGCGCCCTGTGCGAAGCGGCTTCTTCGCTCACGTATGAAGAAGACGGCTCTCCGCGTATGTTTTTATACTGCGTGCAGGGTCTGCGCGATATGTGCGCGGGCGACGAGTGTATGGCGCTGATTACCTTTCTTATAAGGGCGCTCGCCCTCTCGGGCTACGGTTTTTCGGCGGGGAGATGCGCCGAGTGCGGCAGCGATTTGGGCGACGAAGAAAAGCTGCGCTTCGATATGGACGCAGGCGTGTTCACCTGCTGGGACTGCGGCACGGGCTTCGGCGTCAGCGCATCTACATACGCCGTTTTAAGGGCGGCGGAGGGCAAACCGTGCGGCGAGGTGACGGAGGACGGCAAAAAGCGCGCCCTGCGCCTTCTGCGCGAATACTACGCCTTAAAAACCGACAACCGCTGTTTAAGCCTTTCGGAATATTTGCGGCTGATATAGAATTTTAAAAGGATGGCAGTATTCAGCCTTATACAATCTGCCTTGTGACCGCACAAAAATCAGGTGCGGTCATTTTTTACATAAAAATTGATATTTCTCTATCGAATATATCGCTCAAACGCTTGCAAAAAAATTACATTTATTATAAAATGTAATAGTTGAATTAAGTAAATTTTAAGTTGGAGGAAAAGTAAACAATGGCTAAAAAGTATTGCTATCTTTTTACCGAAGGCAACGCAGGTATGCGCGAACTTCTGGGCGGCAAGGGCGCTAACCTTGCAGAGATGACGAGAATCGGTCTTCCCGTTCCTCAGGGCTTCACCATCTCAACCGAAGCCTGCACCCAGTATTATGAGGACGGCAGAAAGATTAACCCCGAAATTCAGGCAGAAATTATGGAGTACATCGACAAGATGGAAAAAATCTGCGGCAAGAAGTTCGGCGACAAAGTAAATCCCCTTCTCGTTTCCGTACGCTCCGGCGCAAGGGCCTCTATGCCCGGTATGATGGATACCATACTCAACCTTGGTTTGAACGAAAACGTTGTAAACACCATAGCTACCAAATCGGGCAACCCCCGCTGGGCTTGGGACTGTTACAGAAGGTTCATTCAGATGTTCTCCGACGTCGTTATGGAAGTGGGCAAGAAGTACTTCGAAAAGCTCATCGACAAGATGAAGACCGAAAAGGGCATCGAGTACGACGTTGACCTCACCGCAGACGACTTGAAGACGCTTGCTCACCAGTTCAAAGAAGAATACAAAAAGCAGCTCGGCAAAGACTTCCCCGACGACCCCAAGGAACAGCTCTTCGAGGCAGTTAAAGCCGTATTCCGCAGCTGGGACAACCCCCGTGCCAACGTATACCGTATGGACCACGACATCCCTTACAGCTGGGGTACTGCCGTAAACGTACAGATGATGGCGTTCGGCAATATGGGCAACACCTCGGGCACGGGCGTTGCGTTCACCCGTAACCCCGCCACCGGCGAAAAGGGCCTTATGGGCGAATTCCTTGTAAACGCACAGGGCGAAGACGTCGTTGCAGGCGTGCGCACCCCTCGTCCCATACAGGAAATGGCAACCACTCCCGGCCTTGAAAACGCATACGTTGAATTCACCAAGGTATGCCAGACCCTTGAAAATCACTATCACGATATGCAGGATATGGAGTTCACCATCGAAGACGGCAAGCTCTATATGTTGCAGACGCGTAACGGCAAGCGTACCGCTGCCGCCGCAATCAAGATTGCCTGCGACCTCATAGACGAAGGAATGATAACCGAGCAGGAAGCGCTTATGCAGATAGACGCCAAGTCGCTCGATATGCTCCTTCATCCCCAGTTCGACGCCGCCGCTTTGAAGGCTGCGGATAAGAACAACGTAGTGGGCAAGGGTATTGCCGCTTCTCCCGGCGCAGCCGCAGGTTCCATCGTATTCACCGCGGAAGACGCCGTAAAAGAGGGCAAGGCAGGCAAGAAAGTCGTTCTCGTGCGCCTTGAAACTTCCCCCGAAGATATCGAGGGTATGAAGTTCGCACAGGGCATCCTCACCGTTCGCGGCGGACAGACCTCCCACGCGGCGGTTGTTGCGCGCGGTATGGGCACCTGCTGCGTATCGGGCTGCGGCGACATCAAGATGGATGAAGAGAACAAGCAGTTCACCCTTGCAGGCAAAGTATTCAAAGAGGGCGACCCCATCTCCCTCGACGGCTCTACGGGCAACATCTACGACTGCCTGATAGCAACCGTACCTGCAGACCCCAACAGCGGTTACTTCGGCAGGATAATGTCCCTTGCCGATAAATATAAGGCTCTCGGCGTGCGCACCAACGCAGATACCCCCAACGATGCAAAGCAGGCGGCAGCCTTCGGCGCACAGGGTATCGGCCTCTGCCGTACCGAGCATATGTTCTTCGACCCCGCACGTATCGGCGCATTCCGCGAGATGATTTGCTCCGACACCAAGGAAGAGAGGGAGGCAGCGCTTGCCAAGATAGAGCCTATGCAGCAGGCAGACTTCGAAGGCCTTATGGAAGCTCTCGAAGGACAGCCCGTTACCATACGTTTCCTTGACCCTCCTCTTCACGAGTTCGTTCCCACCGAAGAGGAAGACATCAAGGCGCTTGCAAAAACCCAGGGCAAGACCGTTGCTCAGATTAAGCAGATAATTTCCGACCTCCACGAGTTCAACCCTATGATGGGTCACCGCGGCTGCCGTCTTACCGTAACCTATCCCGAAATCGCGGTTATGCAGACCAACGCCGTTATCAAGGCTGCCATCAACGTTCAGAAGAAGCACCCCGACTGGAAGGTCGTTCCCGAAATTATGATTCCTCTCGTAGGCGAAGTTAAAGAGCTTGCATACGTAAAGAAGACGGTAGTTGAAACTGCCGACGCCGTAATCAAGGCGGCAGGCGTAGACCTTCACTACGAAGTTGGCACTATGATAGAGATTCCCCGCGCGGCAATCACCGCCGACGAAATCGCTACCGAGGCCGAGTTCTTCTGCTTCGGCACCAACGACCTCACGCAGATGACCTTCGGCTTCTCTCGTGACGACGCAGGCAAGTTCCTTCCTTCGTACTATTCTGCAAAGATTTACGAATTCGACCCGTTTGCAAGGCTCGATACCAAGGGCGTAGGCAAACTTATGGAAACTGCCGTTAAGCTCGGCAAGGGCGCCCGCAAAGAGCTTCATTGCGGTATCTGCGGCGAACACGGCGGCGACCCTTCGTCCATCGAATTCTGCCACAATATCGGCCTCGACTATGTATCCTGCTCGCCTTACCGCGTGCCCATCGCAAGGCTTGCAGCCGCTCAGGCCAATATCCGTTCGCCACGCAATAAATAAAATTTCATAAACAGACAAAAATGGCTGTTTTCTCGCGAAAACAGCCATTTTTTTATACTTTTTGGCAAAAAACGGGGTGTTTTGCTATTCATTAAAATCTGCGATTATTACTAGACTTACATCTGTTGATACTGAAAAATCTTAATTTACTGCTATTGTAATTGCCTAAAAAGTGTGCTAAAATAGCTCTATCTCAGCACGATTGATGCAAGGTACGCAATGCATAACTTTTTGCTGTCGGTTGTCTTTGTCGGCTTTCTTTGATAAAGTATAGTTTACATCAAAGGAGGTATTTCAAATGATCAACTACAATTCGACAAAGAACAAGAGCAGGCAACGCAGAAAAGTCGCCTTTTACGGCAGAGTATCTACGGAACATGAAGAGCAGTTAAATGCGCTCAGAAATCAGATGCAATGGTATGAAGAGCTTTCCCGTTCTTATCCGGAATGGGACATCATCGAGCGGTATATGGATGAGGGGATCACTGGGACACAGACAAACAAGCGTCCTGAGTTCATGAGAATGATCGATGATGCGTTTCGCGGGAAATTTGATTTGATCGTAACGCGTGAGGTGTCGCGCTTTGCAAGGAATACGATCGATTGCCTTGAGATGACGCGAAAGTTAAGGAATAGTAAAGTAGAAGTATTTTTTGTACAGGAGGGGATTTGGACTATGGACAATGAAGGGGAAATGAATCTTACAATCAGAGCGATGGTTGCACAGGAAGAAAGCAGAAAAATGTCGGAACGCGTGAAGGCGGGGCAGGAAATCAGCCGTGCCAACGGTGTGCTATACGGTAACGGCAATGTATTGGGCTATGACAGGGTAGGCAGTACATATGTGATCAATGAAGATCAGGCAGAAACAGTGCGAATGATTTACAATTTATATGAGTCCGGGCTTGGCATGCAGGCAATTCGGAACGAATTGATACGTGCGGGGCGTAAAGCAGGAAACGGAAAGGTTTCATGGGATACTACAAAAATTATGCGCGTTCTGAGAAATACCATCTATAAAGGAGTGATGGGATATAAAAAATCGCAGAGAAATAATTTTTTGGATCAGAAAACCATCATCAATCGTGATGAGAGTACTTACATGTATGTAAAGGGAAATTTCGAGCCGATCATTTCAGAAGAGCAGTGGGAACATTGCAGACAAATCAGAGAGAGTCGAACAAGAGTGCGCCTTGTGGAAAAGGGAGGAGAACTCACCATCGAGAAAAAAGGGTTCCGAGTTCTTCAAGATATTTGGTCTCAAAGGTTGCGCTGTGCCTGCGGTTCTTCCATGAGGAGAAATAAGTGGAGAAAGAGAAATGACGGAACAACGCCGGTGGGATACAGA
The DNA here is from genome assembly GCA_900549005.1 of uncultured Eubacteriales bacterium. Classification (GTDB taxonomy): domain Bacteria; phylum Bacillota; class Clostridia; order Christensenellales; family Borkfalkiaceae; genus Coproplasma; species Coproplasma stercorigallinarum. The sequence continues at coordinate 20,722 of URMT01000005.1, forward strand.
TGTTACAGCCAGTTGAATAAGGGCGCCAATCAGGTTTCAAAGGATAATACAATAGCCTGCACGGTGCATTCGTTTTGCGGTTGGAAACTTGAACTGATGGCGGAGATGATCTTTAAGAAGATCTTAAAGAATGAAAAGCTGTTTGATAGGGCTGTCAAAAAATTTGTTGATTCACGCCGTATCGAGGAAAATGAAATCAAGCGAATCAAAGGTGATTTTTACAATGAGATCAAGGCGATTTCCGGAAAGGTCAATCGCCTTATCGATATGCGCATGGAGGGGGAATTATCCAAAGAAGAATATCTTGAAATGCGCGGCAAAGTGGAAGAAGAAAAGAAGCAGGCAGAACAAAGGCTTGCAGATTTTGAAAAACAGGTGGAAGGCAGAACAAATTTATCGGTTACCCAGGAAGAAGGGCGGGAATTGTTGACAAACATGATCAAGAGCGGGGCAAAGTTTGTGGAAGATCTGGTCAGTGTTTTTGTTTCAAAAATTCAGGTTGTCAGCGATACAGAATTTGTTTGGCTATTGTCATTTAATACGAATGATGATATAATGGAAGAAAATAGTTTCGATTTTTTGGTTAAATACAATGACGCTCTAGCTTTTCGCAAAAAACGCAAAGAAATGCTCCGCGAAAACCAGTGGAGTGATTTACATGTTAGAGTGTATTATTGATTTAATAGGGGGATTGCATGGATATTATTAATACAAAAATCTTGAAAGAAATAATGCAAACAGAGAAAAGACGGGCGGAAGAATTGCTGCCTGAACTTATTAAGAGGCTTATTGTCTCAAGTGTCAAAGATATTATTTCTGTTAGGGTTCCTGATAAAGATGATATTTGGGCGCCTGGTTTCGATGGTATTATTGAAGTCAAGGAGTCAACGTTACATGTTTCAGATGGCATTAGTGTGTGGGAATTCGGTGCGTGTAATGAGCCGTTAACTAAAATTGAGGATGATTATGAAAAACGTACACAGAATGCGCTTGGAATTAACAAATCGGAAGCAACTTTTTATTTGGTAATGCCAACAATATGGGCTTATAAAGATAAAACAATAACAGAGTGGGAAAACGAGCACAAAGAAGGCTGGAAGAGGGTTCACGTTATTGACGCGAGTGAAGTATGTGATTGGATAAACAGTATTCCTTCTGTATGTGCTTGGCTTTTAGAAAATTATTACGATAAGAGATTTCTTAAACTTAAAAGTATAACAGAAGCTTTAAAAAACTTTTCAAGTAAAACGAGTCCTGCTTTGTCAAAGAATTTATTTTTACAAACTAGAGATGAAGAAAGGGGAAAACTTTATAAGCTTATCAACAAACCAATAATCAGAATTAAAGGGCAATCATTTTATGATGCTTATGGGTTTACGCTGACAGCTTTGGGGGAAGAAGTTAATTTAAATAATACGTCAATTGTTGTATACGATATTGAAACGTTTCAAGTACTGGACAGGTTTGTAAAAAATAAATTATTTTTATTTGGTTTTCCGTGTAATAATGATGTTAATAGCGAAAATAATAACAGGGTTATTCTATGCTTTAACAGTTTTGAAAAAAGTATTAAAGAGGATATAACAATAGGGAAGCAGAGCAAATTAACATTTGAAAGTTCTTTAAAAGAAATGGGTGTATCTAATCATAATGCTATGCGCCTATGCAATATTACGAATAGGAATATTGTTTCATTGATTAGGCAGATCCCTGGAAGTAGTAATATGTCTCAACCAGAATGGGGGACATATTCATCATTGAGAAACATAATTCCTTTGCTTTTTATGGGGAAAATTAACAAAACTTCAGAGGAAGATAAAGAAATTGCAGCACAGTTATTGGGCGAGGATTATCAAAAATTTGAAGTTGTGGCGAAAGATTTAATGAAATTTGAAGATTCTCCAATTAAAGAAGTTGAGGGGATCTACGCAATTGCCAATTATGAAGAGGTTTGGGAAATACTGGGGCTCAATACATCTGATGTTTATTTCAATAACCTAGTAACAACAATTGAACAGTATATTGAAAGTTATAATGAAGAATGTAACTTTAATATGGGATTAATTAGAAATTTGGCAAATAATTTGGTTTACTTTTCGGAAGTTGGGCAAACAGATTATGATATGGTAAAATCTTTTATTGGTACGTTGTTGAGTGGAATTATTAAACGGGAGGAATGGTGCTTGTTTTTTGAACTTGCTCAAATTTTTTCTAAAGCGGCTCCTCAAGTGGTATTACAATTTTTTGAAAATGATTTGAAGAAAGATGATAGTGTTATTCGCAAATGCTTTCAGTCTAATGGCTATAATAATGATTATAGTAAAATTCTATGGACTCTTGAGTCTCTTATGTGGTTTGATGAAAGCAAGATTGGAGCGTGCAAAATGCTATTCAAGCTGTATTATTATAATTTTTCTTATCGTATTTCCAATACGCCAGAGGAGAGTCTGCTAAACGAATTATGTTTATGGAATTCAAAAAGTGGACTGTCAATTGATGAAAAAAGAGCTGTGCTTTTAAAAGAAATGGAAAGGCAGACTGAGCAAATTGGTTTGTTCGCAATGAAAGTAATTACTCGAAAGACGTGTTATACATCTATTGGTGCTGCAGAGACTGAGAAAGAAGAAAAGGAAATAACTAATAAGCAATATTATGATGCTCTTATAGAAATTACTGAAAAGGTTATGGGGATAATTGCCCATACTAAATCTATAAATTTATTCATTTCTTTAATAGAAAAGTATCTTGTTGTTAAACCTGAACTTTTTTCATATATGGTAAATGAAATTGATTATAGTGGATTTAATATTAATGGGTTACAATTAGTGCGCTTCACAATTCTCAAAAAGATTGTTAATATACAGAAGAGAAATAGGGAATATGCCATTTATATTCCGTATTTGAAAAAGCTAGCAGATAAAATAAAATGTGATGATTTGCTGTTGTGTTATTTGCCATATTTTAAAAATGCGTATGAGTGTCCTGTTTTAGGTGATGAAAATGAAGATGATTATATAAGAGCGGAGGAAATAAAATTTAATTACAGAATATCTCTATATAATGAGTTAAAGCAAATATACGGCGAATCTGTTATTTTAAGGTTAATTGATGTAATGTCTAATGACTATTATTGGGGTAATTTTATCTTTAAAATTCTGCCACAGAAAAATAATATTAAAAGTATCTTTGATAAATGTATAGAGCAAGAGAAGTATATATTATTAGGTTATTTGGCAGATAAACTCGAATATAACACAATTGCTGAATTATTACCCAGTTATCCTATTCGTTCTCAAATTGAAATGGTAAAATATATGGATAGAGAAGATATCGATGGGTTACTTACATCTGAAGAATTAGCATCGGCATATTGGAGTAAAAAAAGAATGCGTGAGTTTGATCAAAAAGTATTTGATAATTTACTCAAGTATAATCCTTGCGGCATGCTCAATTTTTATTGTTTATCGAGGGTTAATACTGATAATATCGCAAATATGCTTACAGTATTGGAAAAAGTTAGGCAATTGAATGAAGATGCAATACGTGGATTTGGACAAGAATATTGTTTAGATGAATTATTAAACCAGCTTGATTCAAATTATTATACAGAAGAAATTGCGTTGATAGAAATTGATATGGTGCTAAAACATATAATTGATGGTTCAAGATATGGTATTAATAGATATTATTTTGAGAATCCAGATAAATTAAGTGAATTATTAAATAATGACAAACAGAGCTTTCAAGAGCGATATGATTTATTGTCTAATATTAATTTTTTGGACATTGCATTTGACGATTACGAAAAATTTGAAAGATTCTGCGATGGCTTATTAGCTGCTTCAAAAGATAAAAAAAGAGCGATTCGTTTTCTTGGTGAGATGTTTGGACGGTCGGCTAATATAAAAAATTTATCATTTCCACATGAGTTTATAGCTAGAATCATAGAAAAGTATAGTAATGAAGATTTGGATATTAGTGTTTTAGCTGGTAAAACAAATTCAAGTGGGGGTAGGTGGGTTAGTGATGGAAGCGACCAGATAGAAATTGCTAACAAATTAAAAGCTCAGGCCAAAGGTTTGGAATTAGATTATCCTAGAACAGCACGAATATTGAGAAGGATGGCTGAAATGCATTTGAGAGATGCAAAGTACGATCGTATACATTCAGAATTAGGATGGGATTAATATTGTTATCTCAAAATTGACGGTTATAATCCTATTGTAAAAAGAGTGGTATTTTTCTTAAAATTGGGTTCAAAAGTGGTATTTTTCGCTCAAAGAGTGGTATTTTGGGCGATTTCGCGGTGACCCTTAACCTATACCAATGATACAGGCAAACATAAAGAACCCTCGCAAGTAATTTGCAGGAAAAACTGAATTGAGGGCATAGTATGCCTTAATTAACGCGCGCAGGGCGGCCGCCCTGCGCGCATATTTTATATCCCGAATCTGCAAAATCTGGCGGATAATTCAAAGGGTAATTTGCAAGAATTTCAAGGGCGCGGCGATTTCGGCATAAAAGTCAAAAATCCGCACATTTCAATTTCTTGCCAAAATACGCGCAAGGTGTTATTATATTTAAAAGGCCTTTTCAAAAGTTCTTTACACCGACTTTAATTTGCCGCGCGGTTTGCGTTTTTTCGGCTTAAAGGAGTGCCTATGAGGCAACAGATAAGGGCAATTTCACAGCAGCCCGTTATGCGCAAATTGCTGTGGTTTTTCGACAGCATATGGTTCCCGCTTGCGTATGCGCTGCTTGCGTTTATATCTTCGCTTACGGGATTAGAGGTTGCCTATTTCGGCATAACCGCCATCGTGGCCGTTTTCACCTGCATATTTTCGCGCGATTCCAAACCGATGCTCACGCTTGTGTTTATGGCGGTGTACGGTGTAAGCTGGGTGCACACTCCGCAGCATCCCTATAATTCAGATTTTTTCAACGACAGATGGTTACAGATATATCTTCTCGTTCTGGGCGTGCTCGTCGTCGCGGCGGTCGTTTTCCGCTTTGTAGTGTTTCCGCAGGACAGGAACTTTTTTAAAGAGAGCAAACTGCGCCTCGGCATAATTTTAATGACGGCGGCCTTTCTTTTAAACGGCGTATTCTTTTCGGGCTACACGATAGCAAACCTGCCCTTCGGCCTTTTAATGGCGCTGTCGTTCTTTCTGTTCTACGTGTTTTTCTATAACACGCTGTATATCGATAAGAATACGGGCATGCACGTCGGGTATATCCTCGTCATAGCTTCGGGGCTGATATTTTTGCAACTTGCAAAGGTGCTGTTGTTTGACGACGTAATAGTGGACGGTTCGATAGATAAAAACCTGATAGTTGCAGGCTGGGGTATGAGCAACAACTTTGGCGGAATGCTCGGAATGCTCTCGCCCGCGTGCTTCTATGTGGCTTATAAACAGAAGCGCTTCGGCTGGATATATTATGTATTGGGCTTTGTATTTTTCGGCGGGGTCTGCCTTACTTTAAGCCGCACATCCGCATTGATAAGCGGAATAATTTTAGTTGCGGCGGCAATATACCTCAGCATTGCAAAGTCGCCTATGCGCAAATTCGTGCGCATATTCAACATTGCCGTAGTCGTTGCCGGCATCGTGATGCTCATCGTTTTGTGGGACTTCGTCCGCGACCTTCTGGCCGTATTCTTCGAACGCGGGTTCGACGATTCGGGCAGAACGTTCATATGGCAGAGCGGCATAACAAACTTCCTGCGCGCGCCTTTCTTCGGCGTAGGCTTCTACGAGCCGATTGCGCCCGACTGGTCTTACGACGTCGATAACTGGGTTTTCCCCGATATGTATCACAACATATTTATCCAGATGCTCGCCAGCTGCGGCATATTCGGGCTTCTGGCATACTGCATACACCTGTTGCAGGTGGTGTTCGCCGTAAAGCGCAGGCCTACTGCCGAAAGTCTGTTCTGTATAATAATTCTCGTTGCCGTATTCGGAATGTCGCTTCTGGATAATCACATTTTCCACGTGTTCCCGGCTATGGTATATTCGGTATTTCTGCTCCTTTCGGAGAGGGAGGGGGAAGACGGCCCTCTGCTCCTTTTAAGACCGCTTTTAATCCGCCGCAAAAACCGCGAAGGTCAGGCCGCGCCCACGCCCGAAGGCGCCGCAAGTACCACGTGCACAGAGATGGCTTCCGCCGAAGATAATAAAGTTTCCGATGTCCGCAAAGCCTCGGTATGCTCGGGCGCGGAAGAGAAAAAGTAAAATTTTTGCATCATTTATATATTGTAAAGAAAGCAGCCGCTTGTGTAAGCGGCTGCTTTCTTTAATACAACAAAAGCCCGCAAAATTGCGGGCTATAATAAGTTATTTCAGTTTGCAGGTTTCTGCGCGGGCGCTGCGGGTTTTGCGGCCGCGGGAGCAGGCGCCGCCGCAGGCGCGGCAGGTTTTTGCGCGGGGCGCGTCATTGCCTCGGTATAGTGTTTGAATACTACGTTTATATCTCCGTCCTCGCGCACAACTCCGCCGTCTATCCAGATGGCGCGCTTGCAGTACCTTTTTACGGCTTCGCCGTGCGATACTATAAGGAAAGTCAGCCCCTTCTTCTGCAATTCGGCAAGTTTTTCGTGGCACTTTTTGTTGAATGCAATGTCGCCCACGGCAAGAATTTCGTCTATCAGCAGTATTTCCGATTCCATATTGACGGCAATCGAAAAGCCCAGCCTTGCCAGCATACCCGAAGAGTAGGTCTTTATCGGCGAATAAATGAAGTCGCCTAGTTCAGAAAATTCAATTATAGCGGGCACTTTCTCGTCTATATCTTTTTTGGTATAGCCGAGTATCGCCGCGTTGAGATATATATTTTCAAGTCCCGTGGCGTTTCCGTCGAATCCCGCGCCGAGGCGCAGGAGGGGTGTTATCCTTCCGTAGCGCTTCGCATAGCCCGTCGTGGGTTTAAGAATACCCGAAACTATCTTCAAAAGCGTAGATTTGCCCGCGCCGTTTCTGCCTATCAGCGCCACGGCCTCGCCGCGGTGCACGTCGAAACTGACGCCTTTAAGGCACTCGAATTTTTTTCTTTTAAGGTTCTTTTTGAATGCGCGCACAACAAGCTCTTTCAGCGAATTGACGCCAACTTCGTACTTGTTGAACTTCATCGTCACGTCGCGCACTTCCAAAAGGACGTCCTTTCTGTTATCTTCCATACCGTCTCCTTACAGGTTGGCGGCTATCCTGTTCTTCATTGCTTCAAGGAACAGCCAGCCTATAACAAGCGAAATCGCGGCAAAACCGTACATCGCAAGTATCGAAGGTTCGCCCGACGAAACAGAGAACATAAGGGCAGGTATGTCGCCCCTTAAAAGTTCCCTGAACCCTTCCACGTAATGGAACATAGGGTTGAATACCATAGCTTTGGATACCAGCTCGCTGTTGAGTGCGTCCACCGAATAGAAGAGCGGGGTGAGGTACGTCCACAGCGTAAGTATAACTGAGTAAATGTGTTTCAGGTCGCGGAAGAATACGTACAGCGCGCTCAGAAAGTAAGAAATTCCGAGCGAGAATATCGTCACCGCGGGCAGAATTATAACTATCAGTACAATCTGCCAGGTAAACGTGAAATGCGGGCCTTCAAATATCGGCAATGCGCGGAAGCCCGCCACGAGCAGCAGCGCTATAAACGAAAAGCCGAAGGTAACGAGTGCGGAAAACACGTTCGCGGTGGGAAAAATCTCTATTGGCACCCTCGTCTTCTGCAACATATCGGTCTGCCCGACGAGGCAGGTGAGCGAAGAGGAGGTGGAGGCACGCATTATGCCGAATATTATGTTGCCCGAAAGCAAATAAATGGGGTAATCCAGTCCGCCTGTATGTCTGCCGAAAAGCTGAGAAAAGACGAACGCCATTACTGCCATATTCAAAAGCGGGTTCAAAACCGTCCACAGAACGCCTATAAACGAGCGGTAATATTGATTTTTTATGTTGCGCTTTACAAGAAGGCGCAGAAGATACATTCGCTGCCCCAGCGACCCCGTCTTGCTCTTCATCAAATAATCTCTCCCGTCATTTGTTTTTCAGAAGAAAGTATATCCCTTTTTAACGCAATTTAACCCCGCAGGCCGCAGTCGGCGCGGTTAAAAAACACGGTTAAACAGTATAAGTTAATATAAGTACTTCTACATTATATCCAAATTTTTCCTATTTGTAAAGTGTGAGCCGCAACAACGGCCGTCGGCGCCCGCGTGCCACAAATTTGCATTCAATATGTTATTTTTTAACTAAAATGCAGCCGCCGCGCGACAATAATTATATCCTCAATTGTATTCTGCCGGAAAAGGTGCGCGCGCCGCTGTCAGCGCCGCCGCGCCTCGGTTACGGCTTTTACGTAAAAATCTTCCAGCCTGTGCGCTTCGAGCGCGATATCGTAGTGCGAGGCCGCAATCGCCTCTTTGCAGTCGTAAAAATGCGGCGCGGGTTTTTTAAGTTCTTCCGTCCACGCATTCAAATCGTCGGGCAGGTATACGCACTTACCCGTGACGTCTGCCTCTTTCGGCACGCTTTCGGAAAGCAGGCACTTCAAACCTGCCGCCTGCGCCTCTATCGCCGCCATTCCCAGCCCCTCGTAACGCGAAGGCAGGCAGAACAGGTCTGCCGCTTTGTACCAGTCGGCGGGGTTGCAGGGGGGAATAATCTTCACCTTGCCGGCAACGTCCAATTCGGAAGAAATTTTATGAATTTCGTGCCGCTCTTCGCCGTCGCCCAGAAGTACGAGCGTCATATTTTCGTTTTCTGCCGCCGCGGCAAACGCCCTGACCAGAAAGGGCAGATTTTTCTGGTATACGAACCTGCCAACAAAAAGAATTACCTTGCCGTCAAGCCCAAGTTTTTTCCGCGCGGCCGAATATTCTTCCGCGCTTGAATAGAACTTTTCGGCCTCTATCGCATCGGGCAGTATTGTCGCCTCTTTTGCGCGTTTGCCGAAGATGTTCTCCGCCGCGTGCCTGCTGCAAGCCATAAGGTGGGTGGCGTGCTCTGCGGCAAACGGGCGTAAAAAGCTCTTTGCAAGGTAGTGTTCAGATTTTTTATTGAACGCGCTGTGCACGTGGCATATCCTCACAGGCACGCCTGCGTGCGCCGCCGAAGTCAGCGCGAATGCAGAAAGGGTGGTGAGGTGCGAATGCACGGCGTCGTAATCGTTTGCGCCGCATACTTTTTCAAGGTCGAAAAGCGCCTTCAAAAAGTTTTTCTGGAACGGCGAAATATAGTATACCCTGGCATCGGGGTCAATTTCTTTCACCCTCTCGTCAAAGACTGAGGGCGCGTACGTCACAAAATCAAAGCTGAATTTTTTAAGGTCGGTATGCCTGTAATAATTGAGAATACAGGAAGAAACGCCGCCAAGGCGCGCGTTGCCGACTATCTGTAATATTTTAATTCTCTCGTCCTGCATTTAGCTGATATTCACCCCCGTATGCGCGCATTTTTCATTCTGTCGGTTTATTGCCGCCGTTTTCATCCTGTTTGTCCGCGTCGTCTTTTTGCTGCACTGCGCCCGTTGCCGCAGCCTCTGCAAGCGCCGCATCGGCGCCGCTTTTGCCGTAAGTGCCCGCATTTTCCGTGCGTACCGCTATGTCCGCGCCTATTGTAGGGGTAACTTTAAAGTTTTTATACGTCCTGTCGCTTATTTTCAGCCTTTTGCCCACTTCGTTTTTAAGTTTAACGTAATCTTCGGGCGGAACGCGTTTCAAAAACCGCTTTTCGCCGACGAGCAGCACTGCTATCGTCTTGAATATTATTTTCAAATCGAGCAGGGGAGAGGCGTGAAGAACGTAGTATGCGTCGTAATACTTGCGCGCCTTTATGGTAAGGTGCCCGTTCCCGCGCACCTGCGAAAGTCCCGTAAGTCCGGGGCGCATTTCAAATTTAATCAGCTCCCATTCCTGATACTCGCAGTCGTATACGGGCAGAAGGGGGCGGGGGCCTATGAAGCACATATCGCCTTTCAGAACGTTCACAATCTGGGGCAGCTCGTCGAATTTCAGCTTGCGTATAACCTTGCCCACCTTGGTCAGGTTCTGGTTGCTGTCTTTTATGACGGGCCTGTGCTTGTCGAAGGGCACTTTGTCGCTCTTCATCGAGCGGAATTTATAGCATACGAATTTTTCGCCGTAGCGGCCCGTGCGCTGCTGCCTTAAAAGGACGGGCCCGCCGTCTTCAATCTTTATCGCAACGGCAATGGCCGCCATCACGGGCGAAGCTATTATTATGCCCAGCAGGGCTATAACAAAGTCTGTTATGTACTTTAACCTTAAATAAAACCTTATCATTGCGTGCTTCTCTTGAAATAATATGCGTGCGCGTCGCCGTTGCATTTGTCTGTACGGCGTGCGTGTGCGGCGAAAATCATTTCAGGCCGACTTCCGTCAAAAACCTATTATAATTATTATAATGCAAATTATAATATAAATCTATTATTTTAATAATTATTTTTATAATTATGTGCCAATTTTTTACTCGCCCTGTTTTTCGGCAAAAAACATACGCTCCCAGTTTTCCCGCGAGCACATTTTTTGCCAGCCCGCCCTGTACGCCTTTTTCATTCTGCCGTATCCGAACAGCATACCGAAGAACACTTTGTAAGTCTTTCTTCTGAGCTCGCGCCTGCGCTTGGTGTCGAGGGTGAGTATAAGCCCCTTGCCCGTGTTCCTGTCGTAATGCACCACCGTCTTTTTCATAAAGCAGTCGGCGGCGCTCGGGTTGCCCATATCGGTAGCGCCCGGCTTTTTTGAAAACATAAATGCGGGCATATAGTTTTCCACGGCAAGGAACAGGCAGCGGAAAAATTCGCTCTTTTTATCGGGCTTTCTTACTTTAACGTCGGGCTTTCCGCCGAACAGAGCCTCGACCTCCTCTGCGGAGGATATGGCCTGTGCCAGCCTGCGTATGCGCTCGTTCACCTCTTCCGAATCGTTTTCGAGGAAGAAGGAGGGGCCCTTCATAAAGTCTTCGTATGCTTCGTAAAGCACCTGCACGCAGTTGTAGTTTTTGAGCAGCAGGTTTTTATACATAAAGTAAGCAAACCTCACGGCGGGTTTAAAGCCGCCAGCGCCGCACCACAGCGACGATACTATGGCAAGGTTGCGCTTTATATAGTATTCCAGAATGCCCGTATATTTGCCCGCGAAATCCTGGTGCCACACCGCGATTCCGCTCATTAAAATCAGTTCCTCGGCGGCGCGCATACCGTATTCAACGTCGTCGCCCTTAATAAAGAAGGGCATCGGCAGTCCGTATTTTTTAACGGAGGAGGCGGGCATACAGCAGTACCACCAGGCGTTGTAATCGGGCTTGGCCGCGTTCTGGTTCTTTATAAGCGAGCTTGTTTCGCGCATATCCAGGCCCGAATTTATCAGCCTGAATCGCAGTCCGTCATACTTGCCGCCGAATTCATACTGCTCGTTCGGCTTTTCAAGCACGAGCATCGCGCCGCCTACGCTTGCATTTATATGCTCTTTTGTCAGCGCGCCCAAAAGGCGGTAAGTGCGCTCTACCGTGGCGAAGTCAAAACTTATGTCGTCGTCCATCAGAAGGAAGTGGGTGAAGGAGGCGTCTTTTTCAAGTTCGTACATTCCGCGCGCAAACCCGCCCGAACCTCCCAGGTTGCGGTTGGGTATCACGGTGTAAAAATCGCTTTTTTCCGGCTTTAAAGTCTGCGCGTTGTCCACAATGAATACGTGTACGCGCTCCTTCCATACGGGGGCTGCCTCAATTGCCGCCGCAATGCGCGCTATGTTTGCAGAAACAAAGTTCTCGCGCCTGTAAGTGCATATTATAATGCCTATCTTAACCTTGTTTTCCGCCTCGCTGTCGGCAAGCCAGGCGCCGCCCGTCAGGGTGCAGTTCTCTTCCGCGTTCACGGTAAAAAACAGATATCCGCCGTCTTCCGCGGCAGAGCAGTCTGTTTCTGCAAAGCAGGCGCCTTCGCAGACGTGCGAAGATATCAGGCTCTTTGTTCCGTCTTTGTGCCGCGCGTAAATTTCCGCACGGTATTTCCCTTCGCCTTCAAGTGCAAGGGTAAATTTTTTTGCGCCGCAGTACTCGCTGTACTGCGGATAGGGGAGCAGGTTGAAGTATGTGCCGAAATCGGCCGTCTCGCCCGCACGTATACGCAGTGCGCCGCTCGTGCGGTCATATTCGCCGCCCTTTACAAACAGTTCGCCCGCGCCTTTTGTATTGTTTCCGAATTTTATATCGTAAAGTTTCACAAAAATATTATATCACGCCTACGCGCATAAATCAACGGTAAATTTTGCGTTTTTGTATGTGTTGCGGTAAAAAATGTAGACGGAAAGCCGTCGGATATGCAATATGTGTCTTTAAAGCAAACGTCTGCTCTATATTGTAAGACCGATTTATGAAGTATTTCTCAAAGTATTGAAAAAACGGCGTGATAATTTTGTCTTTTTGTCTGTCCGCCGTGCATCGTTTGTGAAAATTGCAAGAAAAAAGGCGGCAAAGTTTTGCTCTGCCGCCTTATATCGCATCAGTTTGCTTTTATGCCAAGTTCCTTTTCAACGCAGTCGAGCGCCGCCGCAATTACCTTGTCCATATCGTAATACTTATACTGCCCCAGCCTGCCGCCGAAAATTACGTTCTTTTCTTTGTCGGCAAGCGCCTTGTACTTTGCGTACAGCGCGTTGTTCTTCTCGTCGTTCACGGGGTAATAGGGTTCGTCGCCCTTGTGCCACGTGGCGGGATATTCGCGCGTGATATAGGTCACGGGGCTCTGCGCCCTTTCAAAGTGCTTGTGCTCAATAATTCTGGTGTAGGGCACTTCGCGCTCGGTGTAGTTCACAACGGCGTTGCCCTGATAATTTTCTTCTTCCAGCCTCTCGGTTTCAAAGCGGAGGGAGCGGTATTCCAGTTCGCCGAACTTATAGCCGTAATATTCGTCTATCATTCCCGTGTAAACGACTTTTTCGGCGATATCGGGGTTCTTTGTTATGAAGTCGAAATACTCCGTTTTAAGCAGCACTTCTGTGCCTTCCAGCAGTTTTTCTGCAAGTTTGGTGTAGCCGCCCTCGGCAATGCCCTGGTAGCGGTCGTTGAAATAGTTGTTGTCGTAAACAAAGCGCAGGGGCAGCCTCTTTATGATAAATGCTGGCAAATCTTTGCAGCTCTTGCCCCACTGTTTTTCGGTGTAGCCCTTAATCAGCTTTTCAAACACGTCTTTGCCCACAAGTTTAAGGCCCTGTTCTTCCAGGTTCTTCGGCGCGTCTATGCCCAGCTCTGCAATCTGTTCGGCAATCTTCGCCTTCGCTTCGGCGGGGGTAACCACGCCCCACATCTTTGAAAAGGTGTTCATATTGAAGGGCAGGTTGTAAAGCTCGCCTTTGTAGCGCGCAATCGGCGAATTGACAAAGTTGTTGAAGGTAATAAAGTTGTTCACGTACTTCCACACGCGCTCGTCAGAGGTGTGGAAGATGTGCGCGCCGTAAACGTGAATGTTTATGCCGTCTTTGTTTTCGGTGTAAATGTTGCCGCCTATGTGGCTGCGCTTGTCAATAACCAGGCACTTTTTGCCCGCTTTTTTTGCTTCGTGCGCAAACACACACCCGAAAAGTCCTGCGCCGGCTATAAGATAGTCGTATTTTTTCATATAAATCTCCTGAAATGTGGCCGCCGCCGTATGCCGCGCGTTGTGTGCGCTGCCGCGGCTTCTTAAAAATTATAACACTTATTTTGCGCAAGGTCAAGGGGCTTTTTCCGAATAAAGCCGTTTTATTCGGAATTGTTGTTTTTCCCGCCGACGGTCCTTGACATTTGCGGGGCGTTATTATATACTGTAAGTGTTGTCGGGTACGGCACAACCTGTAAATCAAGCAAAGGGAGGGAAACTGCGTTGCGCATATGATTTTCTGCTGCAATTTATCGTTTTCGTCAGGCACGCTCACGGCGCGCTTGTCGGTTATGCAGAAAATCGGCTGTAATTTTACGGCATAAGTCGCAACGCTTTCCAAGCTGCTTTGTTTCCGCGCATATCTTTGCGCAGTATATTTTCCTTATCCGAGGCATTTTAAAGGTGCCGCGGATAACGGCAGCGCGTTTTCGCCTTATCGTCCGCAGTCTGTTTTCTGCGGACATTTTTTTGTTTTAAGGAGGAAACGCCTGTGTCTATGATAAAACTCGAAGGGGTGGATTTTTCGTACCCTTCATCGCTCGTCCCCGTGTTTTCGGGCCTTACTTTCACGGCGGACGAATCGTGGAAAACGGGGCTGGTCGGTGCAAACGGAAGCGGCAAGACCACGCTCTTCAAAATACTCTGCAAAGAGGAACCGTGCGGGGGAAGGGTGCTCTCTTCCGCCCGCTTCTGCCGCTTTCCGCAAAACATAAGTTACGATAAGCCCGTCTCCGCTCTGACGAACGGGTGTCCCGAAGCCGAAGGGTGGCAGTTCGTGCGCGAGCTCACTCTGCTCGGCCTCGGCGAAGACGTGCTTTGCCGTCCGATAGGCTCACTTTCCGGCGGGGAGAGGACAAAGGCAATGCTTGCCGCCCTTTTCTGCTTGGACGGATTTCCGCTCATCGACGAACCCACCGACAGCCTCGATTTGGCGGGAAGAAGGCGGCTGGCCGCCTACCTGAAAGGCAAGCGCGGCTATATAGTTGCCTCGCACGACAGGGCATTTTTAAACGCCTGCACCGACCACACTCTCTTTCTTTCAAAGGGAAAAGCCGAGGTGATATGCGGCAACTATTCGGTGTGGAAGGAGGAGCGGGACGCATATCTCGCCGCCGCCGCGGCCGAAAAGCGCAGGCTGGAAGGCGAGGCGGAGCGGCTGTATGCGGCGGCGCACCGCACCGAAGTCTGGGCGACAAAGGCCGAGCGCTCAAAGATGGGTATACAGAAGAAGAGCGGGCTGAAAGCCGATAAGGGATTTGTGAGCGCGAATGCGGCGAGGGTGATGAAGCGCTCTGTCATTGCCTCCGCCCGCCGTACAGAGGCGGCAGAGAACGCAAAAAAGCTGGCCGCCGAGCTTCCGCAGGAGGCGGCAAAACTTACGTTTCCCCCGTGCATATGCCGCAAACAATGCGTTTTATCGCTGAATAATGCCGATATATTTTTACAGGGCAAAAAGCTGCTTGGCGGCCTCACTCTTTCGGTGCGGCCGGGCGAGCGCGTGGCGGTTACCGGCAACAACGGCTGCGGCAAAAGCACGCTTTTAAAGGCAGTCGTATCTTTGGCGGGCGGTCTGCCCGAAGGCGCCTTCGATTTGGGCGGCGCCGCGGCGGAGGGTGTATCGGGAGCCGACGGGGTTAAAATTTCGTATGTTTCGCAGAATTGCGAAGATGTGTGCGGCACGCCCTCGCAATATGCAAAAAAGTGGGGCATAGAGGACGCGGCTTTCAAAAGTATGATTGCAAAACTTGGCTTCTTTTCCGCAGATTGGAGCAGGGATATGTCGCTTTTAAGCACGGGTCAGCGCAAAAAAGCCGCCCTTGCGCGCAGTATGCTCACTCCTGCGCATCTCTATGTCTGGGACGAACCTTTCAACTACCTCGACGTCGACGCGCGCGAGATGACAGAGGCGGCCGTGCTGTCCTCTTCGCCCTCGATGATTTTTGTGGAGCACGACGAAGAGTTTGTAAACAGGGTGGCGACGCGCACGGTAAGGCTGTAAATTGCCGTGCCGCTTAAAGTTACCCGTAAAGTAAAAAAGCAAACCGTCTGCAAAAAATAAAAAGCGGCGGGCGGCACAGTAGCGCCGCCCGCCCGTTTTACAGTACGGAACAATTTATTTTTTTCAGTCGGAGTGTCTGCGCGATGTCAGTATTTTTGCAAGCTCGGCGGCCGCCTCTTTGGGCGTTATCTTCGCCGTGTTTATGCACAGGTCGTAATTCAGCCAGTCGCCCCACTTGCGGCCGGTGTAAAAGGCGTAGTATTTGGCGCGCTCCTTGTCTATTTTAAGTATGTGCCTTCTCAGCGCCGAATCAGACATATGCTCGTGCTCGGGCGCCTTTTCGCGGCACCTTTGAAGGCGCGATGGCATATCCGAATATACGAATATGCGCAAAGGGTTCATATCTTTTAAAATTCTGTCTGCGCACCTGCCCACTATCACGCAGTCAGATTTTTCTGCCATCTCGCGTATGATGTTGTGCTGTTCGTTGTAAACGGAAAGAGTTTGTTCCACAACGGGGTCTGTCAGCGGGTAAAACGTTCTGCCCGTGGTTATGGGGAAGGGCATATATGGCTTGCGCTCTACAATCTGGTGCACGTATTCCTCTGAAAGAGAGGTGCGCTTAGCAATTTCCGTGATTATTTCGCGGTCGTAATAGGCTATTTCAAGGTCGTCTGAAAGCCTTCTGCCGAATTCCCTGCCGCCGCTGCCGAATTCCCTGCCTACCGTTATTATAAGGTTGCCCATAAAATTGCCTCCTTTTAAAGGCCGTCTGCGGCACGCCCGCCGCAAACATATCCTATATACTAAATAATACCACGCCCGAATGCCTTAGTCAACAGCAAGATTGAATTTATATGGCTGAATGCACAAAAGTCTGATGTGAAAACGGGTTTTTTGTATTGTTTACACAAAATTCACAAATTGCTCGTGATAAATATACATTCGCGGTTTATATTATAAATACAAAGGGCGGCGGAACGGGCCGCGAATACAATTGCGGCGGAAAAGCCGCAGTCGTGTAGCGGAAGCATTCAGGCGCCCGCGATATGATAAGGAGATGTATGATGCAGGCAGCTTACAGACGCGCCGACCACGAAACCACTCCGCTTTTGGGCGGCAGTTACAAAATTACTTACTTCCGCAACGCCCGCGGCGCGTGCGTCAAAGAAGACGCTACGGAAGAGATAATTCACTATCACGATATGCACGGCACGCTCGTGCATTGCGAGTATCATAAAATAAAACACAATTAGCTTACACCGCGGTCTTGAAACCGCAAGCAAGATACATAAAATTTCCCCTCCAAAAAATACCAGCCGCCAGCCCTCCGACCTGCTGGGCCAGAACGAGTGC
>URMT01000006.1 GCA_900549005.1 uncultured Eubacteriales bacterium
CCGGAAATCGTGAAGCCCACTGGCGCACACGATTTCTGCTTTTCGGAGGTTCATCGGAATGTTCTGCACAGGGAAACACGGAATATTTGATTGGCGCAGCCCGTCCCCCTTCCCAAAACATTCCTCATAACACAAAAGAACCCATCCGGCACTTCTTCCGGACAGGTTCTTCTCTTTATCTGCACTCTACCAAGTACAGCCTGGTTACTTTTTAATAAACAATTATTTAACTTTAGCGCCTTCAGCCTCAAGTTTTGTCTTGATGTCTTCAGCTTCTGCTTTCTCAGCAGCCTCTTTGATTACCTTAGGAGCTCCATCAACTAACTCTTTTGCTTCTTTTAAGCCTAAGCCTGTTGCTTCACGAACTACTTTGATAACTTTAACTTTGTTTGGTCCAACTTCTGTTAACTCTACGTCGAACTCAGTCTTCTCTTCCTCAGCTGCGCCGCCTGCTGCTGCACCTGCTGCTACTACAACACCAGCTGCTGCGGATACGCCGAACTTCTCTTCGAGAGCCTTTACAAGCTCGTTGAGTTCAAGAACGGTCATATTGCTGATTTCGTCTATAAACTTATTGATATCTGCCATTTTAAATTATCCTCCGATTTTTTTATGGTTTTTGTTGTCGCCCCGTTCAGGCAGGAGCCGCCGCCCGTGGAACGGTACGGGCAAACCGCTTTTCCGCTGTATGCGGAGGCGTTTAAGCCTTGTTTTCTGCCACTCTTGCAAGAACGCGGACAACGCCGGAAACGAGGTTTCCGAGCACGCCTGCGAAATTGGAAAGAGGCGCCTGCAACGAGCCGAGCATCTTTGCAACGAGCTCTTCTTTGGAAGGCATAGTAGCGAGCGCTTCCACACCTTTCACGTCAACGTAAGTATTGTCTGCGAAGCCGCACTTCAACACGATTTTTCCGTCGTAATCCTTGGCTGCCTTAGCCATGATTTTTGCGGCGGTAACTTCGTCAGCGGCGAACGCGATAGCCGTGGGTCCGTTCAGAGCTTCGTCGAACTGGTTGAATCCCAGGTCGTTGAAAGCCTTTCTTACCAGCGTGTTTTTGTAAACTTTGTATTCACAGCCCGCTTCCCTGCACTTGTTCCTGAGTTCAGAAACTTCTGCAACGGTCAGCTTGTTGTAGTCTACGAACACAACCGATTTGGACGCCTTGATTTTAGAGGTTATCTCTTCGACAACCAGCTTCTTGGCTTCAAAATTAGCTGACAATCTTTGTACCTCCTTTAAGAAATTAAAAAGCCTTTACGCCGCACGGCGTAAAGGACATAAAAAAAGAATAAATCTTTGAGTAATCTTTTTTCAAACCTTAACACCTCGGCAGGAAATTGAGCGAAATTTTCGCGCCTGCTGTCTGCGGCATCTTTGTTTTGCGTTGATATTATATTGAATAACAAAAGGTTTGTCAACCGATTTTACCGCGATAGCAAAAATTTTTTTAATAATTCCGCACAGCGCGTAAAGTTTGCGTGCTGGCGCACGGTAACGATATGTCAGTTAAACTCGTACAGCGTGCCGTAACCGAAGATTATGTCGCCGTCACCAAAGATAGACCAGGCGTTTGTCTGAATCTCCTCCTTCTTCACTTCTTTGGGCGAAATCTCCCTGCCCTGCCACAACTTTATCAGGTAAACTTTGCTGCCCTTGTTGATTTGCGCGGTCATAAAATCTTTGAGCCAATTCAATATTTTTATCATATCGGCAGCGGTCTGCGGGCCGTAAGCCTGCTTGTAGCGCACCTCGTAATCGAGCCCCAAAGTCGCTTGAACGGCATATATGTGGCACCCTTTTAAGATTTTCCGTACGCCCGTGGCGACTGCGTCGGGCCATAAATTTTCTTCAAAGCGTATGCCGTCGTTATGCAACATTCCGTCGCTGTCCATATCGGGAATGACATCCTTAAACTTATATTCGGTGTGCGCAAGCGGCTTCGTGGTACCTAAAAAATAAATTTCGCTCATATCTTCATATTCCCCTTAAATTAAAGTTTAAGGCATATGCGCCCGTTTGTCAAGGGCGAAAAAGCTGACTCATTGTCATTTCAACCGAACATAGTCCGCCCTCGGTTCTGTCATTTCGACCGTAACGAACGAAGTGTGTGAAGTGGAGAAATCTCAATGATAATGAGTCCCTGTACAAAGAGATTTCTCCATTCGCTTTGCTCAGTCGAAATGACATAGAAAAAACGAACATAAAAAAGGCAAGCCGTGCGGCTTGCCTTTAAAAATTCTACCTTATTATAAAGCGCTCATCCACGCTTTTCAGATGCGAGCAAGACAAGGAAGGCGAGCATTTACTCCCGCCACATCCCTCGCACATAATAACCCGATAGTTGCGAGCAGTACAAGGAGCGTGCGGAACGTTGCGAAGGAGCATTATCAATGCCTACCACAGCATTCGACAAAAAGATTTTGTAAAAAGATTTTTGTCGAAGAGGAGGCGCCGCTGCAACAGTCACGGCAAGCGCACATCGCGCGGTTGCCTGCAAAACACGGCGTGCGCCGACGAGTAAGTGACTGAGCAAACCCGTAAACGCGACACCGTAATGCGAAGTAAATATCGGGTTTGGCGGAGTAAAAAAAGGCAAGCCCTGCGGCTTGCCTTTTAAATTACTTATTACCTTATTATATTAAGCTCATCTACGCTTTTCAGATGCGAGCAAGACAAGGAAGGCGAGCATTTACGACGGGGAGTTTACTTTGGCGTAAATGACCCCGAGGAAAGCGCAACCTGACACAGTATTGCGACACATATCAAAAGCGTTTACGACTTAACCTTTGTTATAGTTTACCTTCACACCGGGACCCATCGTCGAGGTCACGGTTACGCTCTTTATATACTGACCCTTTGCAGCGGCGGGCTTTGCCTTTACGATTGCATCCATAAGCGCGTTGAGGTTTTCTGCAATCTTTTCTGCGCCGAACGACTTTTTGCCGATGGGGCAGTGAATGATTGCCGTTTTGTCGAGGCGGTATTCAACTTTACCTGCCTTAACTTCCTGAACGGCCTTTGCAACGTCCATAGTAACGGTGCCCGACTTGGGGTTGGGCATTAAGCCCTTGGGGCCGAGGATACGGCCGATGCGGCCTACGACGCCCATCATATCGGGGGTGGTAATCATTACGTCGAAATCGAACCAGTTGTCGCGCTGGATACGCTGAATGGTCTCTTCCGCGCCTACGAAATCTGCGCCTGCCGCGGTAGCCGCATCGGCCCTTTCGCCCTTTGCTATAACGAGCACCCTCTTGGTCTTGCCGGTGCCGTTGGGAAGGACGAGAACGCCGCGCACCTGCTGGTCTGCCTGGCGGGGGTCAACGCCCAGACGAACGTGAAGCTCTATCGTTTCGTCGAACTTTGCCTTGGCGGTGGAGAGTACGAGGTTTACCGCCTCGGCTACGTCGTATGCTTTGGAATGCTCGTAAGATTTAACGCTCTCTGCGTACTTCTTGCCAACTTTCATTATTTATAATCCTCCGTGTGGTAATTTGCGAGGGGTTCGACTTTTGGGTTTCTATTGGCCCCTCTCCCACAAATTCAAATCGCGCTTACTCTTCTACGGTAACGCCCATAGAGCGCGCGGTGCCCTTTACCATACTGATTGCCGCCTCTAAGGTGGAGCAGTTCAAATCGGGCAGTTTGGTCTTTGCAATCTCTTCCGCCTGAGCCTTGGTGAGCTTGCCCACTTTGTCCCTGTTGGGGCGGGCGCTTGCCGTGTCTATGCCGAGAGCCTTTTTGATGAGCACGGGCGTAGGGGGCGTTTTGAGAACGAAGGTGAAACTTCTGTCCTGATAGATGGTAACTACGCAGGGAATTATAAGGCCTGCCTTATCGGCAGTCTTGGCATTGAATTCCTTGGTGAAACCGGGAATGTTGATGCCGTGAGGTCCGAGCGTGGAGCCGACGGGGGGCGCAGGGGTTGCCTTGCCGGCAGGAAGCTGCAATTTGACAACAGCGGTAATCTTTTTTGCCATAAATAAAAGTCCTCCTGTGTGGTGATAGCGATATACGCCATTAAAAACAGATTTAGCGTAATCTCCCACAGAATGTTCACGTAAGCCTTTGCCGCATCGGCAAATTATTTGCCGTGAAACCTATAATAAAAGCCGCATCATTAAAAATAAATATGCGGCGTTTATCGCCTGTTAAAACGCATAAAAAAACGCATTAGTTTGCACATATGTGCGCAGCAATCAAATTTCAAACAAAACTTTTTCGTTTGAAATTCACTGCTCCTGGGGCGCGTCGATTTTTCTTATCTGGATATACTCCACTTCCACGTCGGTGTTCCTGCCGAACAGCTCGACGTTGACGAGCGCCTTCTGCGAAGAATCGTTGAGCTCCTTTACCGTGCCTTCGAATCCCACGAGAGGGCCTGCGTCTATGCTTACCCTGTCGCCGACGGTGAAGTCGACGTCTACGGCAACTTCTTCCAGGCGCATCTTCCTGATTTCGGCCTCCTTCATAGGAATGGGCCTGCCCTGGGGGCCTACGAAGCCCGTTACGCCGCGGGTATTGGTCACCCAATACCACAGCTGGTTGGAGTAAATCATCTTTATAAAGACATAGCAAGGCAACAGCTTGCGCTCGACTACCTTGCGCTTGCCGTTCTTTTCTTCTATGGTGGTCTCCATAGGAATCTTCACATCGAAAATCTGCGATTGAAGATTGTTATTTTCGATTAGCCTTTCAAGGCTGTCCTTCACCATAGCCTCGTAGCCGGAGTAGGTATGAAGGATATACCAGCAAGGCTGCTGAGCGTTCTCTGCCATACCTTATTCTCCGATGCCGGTTACAAGGTCTAAAAGCGCCTGAAGTCCGAAGTTGATGCCCGTAACCACTACGAGGAACACGAGCACCACGACGAGAACCACGCCCGTAGATTTAAGAACCTTGGGAAAAGTGGGCCACGTTACCCTTTTGAGTTCAGAAAAGGTCTCTTTAAGTTTTCTGCCCATACGCACGAAAATGTTGGGCTTTTTTGCGTCGCCTTTGTTAGCCGCCATAAAAATTAACCTCTTTGATAAAGCGCCGAACGGCGCCGAAATATGCGGCGGTATGCCGCCTGAGCCGAGTAAAACTTACTTGGTTTCCTTGTGGTCGGTATGCTTTTTGCAGAAAGGGCAGTACTTGGATATGGTAAGCCTGTCGGGGTCGTTACGCTTATTCTTGTAGCTGTCGTAATTCCTGTGCTTGCACTCGGTGCATTCCAAGGTAATTTTGGCTCTTACTGATGCCTTTTTCATTTAGAAAACTCCGTACAAAAAAATTACACCCCTTTGAGGAATGTGCAGAAATTTTAGCACATAAAAGGGGCGCTGTCAATCAAAAACGGTATTTTTGCAAAAATTTTGCCGCCGCAAACTGAAATTTATATATATAGTATATACGCGCGCACAAGATATTGTATGCGTGCCCGCCCGCGCCACAACGCGGTAAGCGCGAGCGATGAGTGATAAGGCGATGATTGCGGCGCTGGTTGCAGTTATGAGTTGCTTTGCAACGCGATAAGTGATGAGCGGGCGCGCAACATTGCGGTTGAGATTTCTCCGCTTCACTCACTTCGTTCGTTTCGGTCGAAATGACAAATAAGATAGTTTGATACGGGTTCAGAGATACGAGCAGAACGAGGAGCGTGCGGAACGCTGTGAAGGAGCACAATTAAGTCTACCACAGCACTCGCCAAAAAGATTTTGCAAAAAGATTTTTGGCGAAGAGGAGGCGCCGCCGTAATAATCACGGCAAGCGCGCACAGCACGGTTGCCTGCAAAACACGGCGTGCGCCGACGAGTAAGTGACTGAGCAGAACCGTAAGCGCGACAATGTTATGCGACGTATATATGAACCCGCACGGAGCTAATTACTTCTCATATACCTTTCTGTCCAATATCCCTATATACGGCAAATTGCGGTATTTGCCCGCGTAGTCGAGGCCGTAGCCTACGACAAACTCGTCGGGGATATCGAAACCGACATAGTCGGCGGTGATTTCCGTCTGGCGGCGGGAAGGCTTGTTGAGAATGCAGCAGGTTTTAACCGACACTGCGCCCGCGGCGAGCAGTTTTTCGCGCACGGCCTTCAAGGTATGGCCGGTATCTATTATATCCTCGGCGATGAGTATGTTCAGCCCCTTTGCAGAAAAGCCCTTGGAGATGGAAATGCTGACCTCGCCCTGAGGGGTGGTGCCGTCTTTATACGACGACGCCTCGATGAAGGAAAGTTCGAGGGGAAGGTCGATGTGCCTTATGAGGTCGGCGCAGAACACGGCGCCGCCGCGCAGAACGCCTATTACGGCAAGCGGCTGACCTTCGTAATCCCTTTTAATCGCTTCGCCCAGCTCTTTGACCCTGACCTCTATCTGCTCTTCCGAAAACAGTACCTTTGATATAACAGACTGCATAATGCTCTCTCCTTACAGGCCCGCAAAATATGGAGCCTTTTTTCTCCCGAAGTAAAAATTTTTGTTGCGGAAAACCGCTTTTTATGATTATACCACCGAAAAAGAATAAAGGCAAGCGGCAAAATAGGCCGCTTGCCTGTTTTAAACAGATTTATTTCAAATTAGTTGAGCTTGTCTTCCCCGCCCACCGAGAAGGCGTATACGTCCCTGTCTTCGGGGAAGATGGGGCCGTTGATTACGGGGAGGTTGAGGGGCGCAACGTACGCCGAAGCCGTGAGGTTGGTTACGGCCGCGCGGAGATAGGGGAAGAGCATCTTGGTGGCCTCTATGACGAACTCCCTCTCCTGCTCGCTGCCTGCGGGAGCGTCCTCCACCTCGAAAGTGCCGACGAGCGTCACGTTGATGTTGAAGGGCTTGGGTTCTGCCTCGGTGCTCTCTACCTTCAACGAAAGCGCGATGAAGTTGAGCTTTTCGTTGTCCTTTACCTTTCTCACCTGGCGGGAGAACTGGGGTTTGATGTCTAAGCGGGCGTTGGGTTCAAGCCTTACCCTGTTCATTTTGAAAGAAAGTTCTTCTGCGCCTACGCCGCGGAAATTGATTTTCATTGCTGAATACTCCTCAAATCATTTATTTCGAATACGGCGGCCGCTCTATAAGACTTTATTGCCCGCCGCTAAATATCCGACTATCTATATTTTAAACCATAAGACGGCAAAACCAAACAGTTTTGAAGCACAATTTTGAAAATTATGGGCAAAAATATAAATTTTGGTGCGCCGAACTTGCCTTTCCCGCTTGAAAAAAGCGCATTTATATAATATAATAAGTCTGTGAAACCTATCGATACCGGCAAACTTAGAAATTTGCTTTTGAAATGCGAAAAACCTTCGCGCTATACGGGCGGAGAATACGGCGCCCCCGACGTAAAGCGGGGCAAATTCAACTTCTGCGCTTGCTTCCCCGACCTTTACGAAGTGGGAATGAGCAACCTGGGCATAAAGATTGTGGCAGAGTCGTTTTTGCGCCGCGGAATGTGCGCGGACTATTGCTTTGCGCCCGCAAAGGACTTCGGGCAGGGGCTGAAAGAAGAGGGCATACCCCTCTATTCCCTTGCGCTGAAAGCGCCCTTGAAAGACTTCGATATGCTCGGCTTTTCGCTGCAATACGAGCTGTGCTACACCAACCTTTTGTATATGCTCGACCTTGCGGGGATACCGCTCACGCGGAGGGAGCGCGAGGGCAAAAAGTACCCCCTCATCGTCGCGGGAGGGCCGTGCGCCGTCAACCCCGAGCCGCTTGCCGACTTTGTGGACATATTTTTTATAGGAGACGGCGAGAGCGTTGACGCCGACGTGGCGGAAGTATATTTGAAACACGGCGGCGCTACGGAGCAATTTTACAGGGAGATAAGCGGCTTAGACGGCGTATACGTGCCCGCGCTTACCTCCCCCGAATACAACGCCGACGGCAGCGTGAAAGAATTTTGCGGCATAAAGCGCGTAAGGCGGGCGCTGGTGCCCGATTTGGACGGGGCGGTGTTCCCCGAAAAGATTGCCGTGCCCAACTGCGAGAGCGTGCACGACAGGGCCGTGCTGGAAGTTATGCGCGGGTGCTACCGCGGTTGCAGGTTCTGCCAGGCGGGCTTCATTTACCGACCCGTGCGCAAGCGCTCGGTTGAAACGCTGACGGCGCAGGCGTGCTCGCTGATAAAGAACACGGGCTACGGCGAGGTCAGCCTCAATTCACTGTCTACAGGCGACTACGGAAAGCTGCCCGAACTTATAAGAAGCCTTAAAGGCAATCTTCCGCCCGAAATTACTCTCGCCCTGCCTTCGCTGAGGGTAGACAGCTTCGACGGCGAGTTTGCGCAGGACGCGCGCAAGACTTCGCTCACGTTCGCGCCCGAGGCGGGCACCCAGCGGCTTAGGGACGTGATAAACAAAGACGTGACCGAAGAAGAGATTATGCGCGCGGCAAAGAGCGCGTTCGGTGCGGGATATTCGGCGGTCAAATTATATTTTATGCTCGGCCTGCCCACCGAAACGGACGACGACCTTGCGGGCATATGCGACATATGCGAAAAGATACGCCTTCTTTATTCCTCGCAGAAGAGGCAGAAGGCACTGAGGATTTCCGTCTCCGTGGCGACGTTCGTGCCCAAGCCCTTCACCCCCTTCCAGTGGGAGAAACAGGCGGACGAGGACGAAGTGAAGCACAAGCAGGACTACCTTATAAAGCACCTGCCGCGCGGCGTGAAGCTGAGTTGGAGCGCATACTACCCCTCCTTCCTCGAAGCCGTGCTTGCGCGCGGCGACAGAAGGCTGGGCAGGGTGATTGCCGAGGCGTATAAAAACGGCTGCACATTCGACGGCTGGGACAACGATTTTAACGAAGACGGCTGGAAAAAGGCCTTTGATGAATGCGGCATATGCGGCGGGCAATACGTGCGCGAGAGAGGCACGGACGAAATTCTGCCCTGGGACTTCATCGATATGATGATAGATAAAAAGTTCCTTATAAAAGAGCGGGAGCGCGCCTATGCGGGCGAGGTTACGGGCAGCTGCCAGGGCGGATGCAAGGGCTGCGGAATGCAGAAGGACTGCCCCGCCGCGAGGGGGATTTATGATAGCGTTTAAGTACACTAAGACGGACGGCGCCGAATACATCTCGCACCTCGACCTTTTAAGGCACATAGACCGCACCCTGCGGCGCGCGGGGATAAAAGTTGAATACAGCCAGGGTTTCCACAAGCACCCCAGGATTTTTATGGGCAACCCCCTTGCGCTCGGCGTGCGCTCTGTGAGCGAATACTGCGCGGCAGACACCGATTTTGAAGGCGACTTTTTATCGGCGTTCAACGCCTGCTCGCCCGCGGGAATAAAGTGTCTGGCGGCAAGAAATTGCAAAAACAACCCCAACTATGCCGAAAATATTTATGCCTGCCGCTACGAGGCGAAGGGAATAGCACCCTTCGATACGGAAGGACTTTTAAGCAGAGAGAGCATAGTTATAACCGACCTTAAAGGGCGCACGGTGGACATTCGCCCCAGGATATGTTCGGTTGAACGGAGGGAAGGCAAGGTTATTTTTACGCTGCGCTGCGGCGAACAGAACCTGCGCCCCGACCTGTTCTGCACATACCTTGCCGAAAACTTCGGCGGGCGGGCGGCATACATTTTAAAGACGGAAAGCTACTTCAAAGACGGCGCGGCAGACGGCATACTCTGAAAGATTTTCAAAGCCGCGCAGGCAGTACGGAGAAGAAAAAAGTTTATAACTTATCGGTGCGGCAAACATATGCGCGGCGCGGCCCTGCATATTGCGCACACAGGGAAGAATATGGCAAAAAAGACAATTTACTTTGATAAACTTTGCGGTTTTTCCGTTACGGCGGTAACCGAAAACGGTAAGGTTACCGACTGTAAATTTTCGGCCGACGACGATGCCCCCGCCGTCGGGAATATATACAGGGGGCGTGTGGTGAACGTGCTCGAAGGTATGCAGGCTGCATTCGTCGACTGCGGATTGGAGCGGAACTGCTACCTTTCGGCCGAGGACGTGCCCTACGGCACCGAGGGCGGCGTGAGCGGACTGAACGCAGGCGACGAACTGATGGTGCAGATAGTGAAAACGCCTTCGGGAAAGAAGGGCGCCAAGGTTACGGCAAAGCCTTCGTTTGTGGGAAAGACCCTTATATATCTGCCGAATACCGACTTTGTGGGCATATCGCACCGCATAGAGGACGACGAACTGCGCGAAAGCCTTATATTTGCCGCAAAGCGCGCAAAGCGCAAGGGCGAAGGAATGGTAATACGCAACGCCGCGCCCTTCTGTACCTACGAACAGATAGACGAGGAACTTAAATTTTTGCGCACCATCTACGAGCGCACGGCAGAGGCATTCAGGCGGGCAAAGGCGGGCGAACTTATCCACACAGACTTCACTATGCCCGTGCGCGTTATGCGCAATTTTACGGAATACGACGTAGCCAAGATAGTTACGGGAAGAGCGGAGCAGTACGAAGAGATTAAGGAACTGCTCTCCATAATGCCGGGCGGCAGGCAGATAAAACTTGAACTGTATTCGGGCGGGCGCGATATGCTTGAACAGGCGGGCCTTGCCGCGCAGATTGCCGAAGCGTGCTCTGAACGCGTGGAGCTTAAAGGCGGCGCATACCTTATAATAGAGCGCACCGAGGCGCTCACTTCGATAGACGTGAACACGGGCGGCTTTACGGGCGAAGACAGCCTTGAATATACCGTATACCACACCAACCTTGCCGCCGCGCGCGAAATTGCGCGGCAGGTGAAACTGCGCAACATAGGCGGGCTGTTCGTCGTGGACTTTATCGATATGGCCGAAGAGGGACACAGGCGCGCGCTGGTGCAGGAACTTGAAAAGGCCTTGCAGAGCGACGCCGCGCCGCACAGAGTGCTGCCTATGTCAGACTTCGGGCTGGTGGAGTTTACCCGCAAGCGCTCGGGGGCGGAACTTTCTTCCTTTGTGATACAGCCCTGCCCCGTATGCGGTTACGGACGGGACTATTCGAACGATTTTTATATGCTGCTGTGCTATTCCGAGGCGCTTAAAGCGCTCGACGGCGGCGCGGCCGCCGCCACTTTGGAAGTGCGCCCCGAGGTTGCCGCATACCTTGCCGCAAACAAGGCGTTCGGCGACGGCATACGCGAAAAATTCCCACGCGCCGAGGTATATGTTATGCCAGACTGTTCAAAAAAGAGCAGGGAATATTTCTGCCGCGCGGAGAGAAAGGGGTTCACACCGCCCGACGGCGCCATAAAAATATAAAATCAGAACGGAAGAATAAACTTACCCGATATGCAAAGGGGGCACGCGCTTTGCGCGTGCCCCCTTTCTTTCGCTGCGCCGCAGGCATACGGCAACCATACCGCGATTGCCCCGCATATATGGCCGGACTATGCGGCCGCGCGGGCACAGTCACAGATATTTTTTGAGCCTGCGCTCGAACCCCTCTTCCAAAGCTATCAGCCTGTCTAAAAGCTGTTTAATCTCTTCGTCCACCTCTTCGCCTCCGTCGGTACGCGTGGTTTTAAGGCTGGTTATGCCCGTCACCGTGCCCTTTATCATCATCTGGGCTATGTGCTGGGACGAATTGTCTGCCGCGGTGTTCATCTTTATCGCCGACCACATCATCGCCTTTTTTACGGGCGAAGGCTCCTTTATCTCCATTCCGTACCTCCGCGCAAGCGCGGCCGCCATACCCGATATCTGTTCATACTCCTCGTGCTCGCGCATTATCTCTTCCTTTATCTGCACGTCGTCCACCTCGGGCAGAATATCCGATATCGATTGCAGCGCAAGCTGGGCGTTGCGGTAAATTTCAGCTAAAATTTCGCTGTCGCTTTTGACTTTTTCCATATTTCCTCCTTTTATTTCAAGTATGCGCACCTGCCGCCCGCGCTATACGGCAGGAAGGCCCTGCGGTGCAAAAGGGCGCAAAGGGTGCGAGCGGGCGCAAAAAGAATAAGAAAGAACGAAAAAACCGCCTTTATGCGCATAATTTTATAAAATTGGCAAAACTGCGCGGCCTTTTTTGCTTGACTTAAAGGGCGGGCTGTGGTAAAGTATATTTCGAGCCGCTCGGGACGGGCTCTTTTTTAAGTGCCAAAATTTTTTGAATGGCCGCCCGCGACGCTTTATTTTGCGCGCAAATTCCCGGCGAGACTGGTCAGAGGAGGCAAAACTTTAAATGTACGCTATTTTTGAGAACGGCAGCAAGCAGTACAGGGTAAGCGAAGGCGACACCGTGAAACTGGAAAAGCTGAACGCAAACGTAGGCGACACCGTTGAATTCCCCGTAATTATGGTTGCGGACGAGAAGGGCATACAGGTAGGCGCCGAAGTTGCAAACGCAAAGGTAACCGCAACGGTAGTTGCACAGGGCAAGGCGAAGAAGATTATCGTCTTCAAGTACAAGGCCAAGAAGAACGAACGCAAGAAGCAGGGTCACAGGCAGCCCTTCACCGAAGTGAAGGTGGTTTCTATCGGCGCAGCCAAGAAAACCAGGGCAAAGAAGGCCGAAAAGCCCGCCGAAGCTAAGGCAGAATAATTACGGGAGGAATACAGACAATGTTACTTTTAAATTTATTCGCCCATAAAAAAGGTACAGGTTCTTCGCACAACGGCAGAGACAGCGAGGCCAAGAGGCTTGGCGTTAAGCGCTCCGACGGCCAGTTCGTGCTTGCAGGCAACATCCTTGTAAGGCAGCGCGGCACCAAGTTCCGCCCCGGCAACAACGTAGGCATCGGCAAGGACGATACTCTGTTCGCCCTCATCGACGGCACCGTTAAGTTTGAAAGGGTTGGCAAAGACGGCAAGCAGGTTTCCGTTTACGCAGAGTAAACCTTTTTGAAGGCATAAAACTTGAATTTAAAGAGGCAGGCAAATTTTTGCCCGCCTCTTTTTTTACCGTAATTCAATATCTTTGCCGACCATTTTTTGTATTTTAAAAATCTATGCCGACCGTTTAAGGCAACCTGTCACGCGGGCAAAGCCCGCTCCTCACTAATCACTTGCTCACGCAGGGCGCAACCATCACGCGCGGCGTGCCGCGCACATCACTAATCACGTTGCCGCAAGGCAACTCATCACTTATCACTTGCGCCCACATGGCGCAATTATCACTGCACGCAGTGCCCTATTGCCCCGCACATATGCCGCAAACAACGGGCATTTACAGCGCAAACGCGCCTTACTTTTTGCCGCAGGATTCGCAGCCGCCGCAATCTGTTTTTACAAACACGTTGCAGTCGAGTTCGGCGCACTCTTCGCCGCTCATTTCGTACCCGCACGCGGAGAAGAAATCGACAGCCTCTGCATCTGGCAGTGCATATATGCCCTTTGCCCCTCCCTCTTTAAGCCGCATTTCGGCGGTGTATAAGAGGAACTTGCCCAATCCGCGGCGGCGGTGCGACATCACTATATATATCTCGCGGATATCGCCCCAGCCGTCCTTGAAATTCCAGTCGTTGCCGGGCTCGTCAATCTGATATATGCAGAAGCCGCACAAACTGCCGTCCTCCTCGATGAGGTCGACGCGCAGAAGCCCCGCAAGCAGGTCGGGCAGTACATATTCGCGGACGAGGTGTTCGGCGTCCTCGTCGCAGCCCAGCTCGTCGTAGTAATCGGCAAACATCTTGCCGAACCTTTCGGCATATTCATCGGTGAGCGGAAATACCCTTACCATATAATAACTCCTTACCGCGCCCAAAAGGCGCTTAATTTTTTATGCCGCGGGCGGCAAAATATGCGTTAGTTGCGGCATATTGCCGTGCCAATTTACTTTTTTACCGCCTTTACGCGTATGCGTACATAGTCGATAAACCACTGCCCGTCTTTATAAAGTTTTGAGCGCAGCCTGCTCTCTGCCTCGGCGATAATTTCGTCGCGCACGCCGCCTGCAAGCCCCTCAAAAGGTTTTTTAAGGAAGGTGAGAATCCAGTTTTTCAGCCCGTCCTCCCCCTTCTGCCGCGTGGGGCGGGGAAACAGTGAACAGAATACGGGCGTGAGCCCCGCGCCCTCCAACACGGGCGCGAAACTGCCAATCGACTGAAAGTTGAACGTGCGGCGGTATGAAAGGCCGCGCTCGGCAAAAATGTTTTCGAGCGCGGAATGTACGGCCTCGGCACAGCCCTTGCCGCCGAACTCGCACACCAGCTCGCCGCCCGCGCGCAGGTTAGCCGCAAGGTTTTTGGCGAGTGCGGAAAGGTCGTCTATCCAATGGAACACGGCGTTTGAAAAAATTCCGTCGGCGGGTTTTTCAAGCGAAAATTTTGCGGCGTCGGCAAGCATAAACGAGGCGGCGGGAGCCGTACTTTTTGCAAGCGAAAGCATTTCGGCAGAGCTGTCTATGCCGATAACTTCATAACCCATATCGCACAGCTTTCTGGTCAGCGCGCCGCTGCCGCAACCTACGTCGGCAATGCGCGAACCGCGGCCGAGCGTGAACATACCCGTAAGCTCTTCGCCGTATTCATAGACGAAAGAAAAATTGTCGCGGTAATTTTCTGCATTCCATTTTATATTCATTGCCGCCCTCCCCCTCTGCTGCCTGTGCAGAGCATATTGCGCGCCACAAGTGGTAATTCAACATAATTATACCACCGCGGCGCCATTCGGGCAACAAAATTTTTGCCGCTTATTTTGACCGCCGTATAGACAAAACGGATGTTTTGTGTTAAAATACGGATATGAATAATATTGTGTATGCGGGGAAAGACGCCGAAAGGGCAAAAGAGCTTGCCGCCGCAAGAAAGTACTGGCAGTTTGTGCGCTGCGGTGCCAGGGGCGAGATTGAATACGGGCGGACAAGCCGGAGTTTTGCGCGCGGCGACGTGATTGCCGCCCCTCCCCTTGCCGGGTTCGCGCGGAGTGAAAACGCCGCCGACGCCTACATTTTTATGGAGGGCACCGCCCTGCCGTTTAAAGCGCCAAAGATAATCGGCGAAGAGGCGGGCGAAGGGTTTGCGCACGCCTTTACACAGGCCGAACGCTATTTTGAGACGGCCGACACAAAGAGTACGCCCGTTTTGAAGGCGCTGGGCGATTTGATTGTGAGCTACATAATTGCGCAGACAGAGCGTGCGGCATATTCGCCGATAGTTGAAAACGTGCGCGCAGACATTGCGGCAAACGTGAGCAATACGAGCTACGCCCTCGACGCCTATATGCGCGCCCTGCCCTTAAACAGCGATTATGTGCGCAAACTTTTTAAAAGCGAAGTGGGCATAAGTCCGCACGACTACCTTTTGAGCCTGAGAATGAACCTTGCTTCGCAGCTCATTTTAAGCGGTATGAGCAACCAATACAGCAAATACAGCATATCGCAGATTGCCGAAATGTGCGGGTTTGCAGAACCGCTTTATTTTTCGCGCGTGTTCAAAAAGAAATTCGGCGTACCGCCCTCTGAATACGGAGGCAAATGAGCAGAACCTCCCACTCCCGTAGTATCCGAACGATTATTTGCAGACTCAAAAGCCGTCCGCAAAAATACAGTATTTGTAAATAAAAGTTGTCATAATTATAGAATATAGCAAATAAAACATTGCATAGCAGATTTTTATCGGCACCGCAACAGTTAAAATTATATATTATGCAGCTGTTTACACCGCAAAATCATATCCGCCGCGCGCCTTAAAATGGCGCGCGGCGGATATTTGAATAAAAGAGAAAAATATGAACTTTTTTGGGCTTTGCGCGGGTATTTTATAAATTTACGAATATCCGCGCGATATTTTATCTGTTCTTTTGCATAAGCTCTGTATACGCCATTACGAACGGGCCTGTGCCCTTGGCGTCGTTTTCCACAACGGGTTCAGAGATGTAGTATTCAAAAGTGCCGTCGCGGCGGCGGTTATTTTCGGGGCCCAGCCCCGCCATAAGGCATATGCCGCCCAGATTGAGTTTGCCGTCGGTTTCGGTGAGATATTGGTTGCAAATGCCGTTGAACACCTCTTCGCCGACATCCGCAAACCGACTGTCTATTATTCCCAGGCGGGCGCCCTTCATTATAGCGTAAGCTATCATAGCGCTGCCCGAAGTTTCGAGGTAGTTGCCCTCTCTTCCGCCCTGGTCAACCACCTGATAGAACATATGCTTATCTTTGTCTATGTACTGTTCCAGCCCCTCTATCGTATCCCTGAATATGGCAACAAGCTCGGCTTTGAGTTCGTCGTTCTTTGCAAAATAACCAATCACGTCCACAAGGCCTACGGTATACCAGCCCACCGAACGCAGCCAGAAGCTCTTTGAAAGCCCCGTTTCCTTATCCGCCCAGAATGCCTTTTTCGACCAGTCCCAGCCGTGGTAATACAGCTTCTTCTTTTTGTCGTACATATTGTCGTACACGCTTTTGAACTGCTTTACTATGTCGGCATAGTTTTTGCAGTCGTTGAACTCCGTTTCGTAGCGCGTGTAGAACACCTGCGCCATATACAGCCCGTCGAGCCAGACCTGGTTGGGGTAAATTTTTTTGTGCCAGAAGTTGCCCGTGCCCGTGCGCGGCTGCGCCAGGAGCTGTTTATACAGAAGGTCGGCTGCCTTCCTGTACTTTTCCTTGCCCGTCTCGCGGTACAAATCGAAGAGTATGCGCCCCTCGTTTATGTTATCGACGTTGTAAGTTTCAAGCTCGTACCCGCGGATGCTGCCGTCCGCAAATACATAATAGTCCACAAACCCGTCGATAAAGTCGAGATACGCCCTGTCCTTCTTCTGCTGATATATCGAATAGAGCGAAGTCATCATACAGCCGTCTATATAGTTCCAGCCCGGCTTTTTGCCGCTCTTGATATTCTCTATATTCCAGATGGGTTTATCGGGCGTGGTGTCCGCCATAAGGCGGTCAATATACCTGTCGATTACCGAATAATCCATTTTAATACCTCACTCTATTACGAGTTCGCCGCAGTTCTTTTCTATGACGTGGTCGCCCTCCACGCCCTCGAAGGTGACGTTTTTGAGGATAACCTTGTTTACGTTATCTATATACAGCCCCTCTTTGCAGTACTCGCGCACAAATTCGAGCATTGCAGGCTTGAAGGGCTTGGCATCTTTCCTGAAACCGAAATGCACGTTTTCAAGCGTTATCTCCTCTATCGGCTGTTCCACAAGGCCGTCGAAATAGCCGCACATACATTCGCAATCCTCGCAGTCAATGTCTTTGAACAGGAATTTGCCGATGTACGGCGTGCCGTCGTCCACGGGGTGGGGCTT
This sequence comes from uncultured Eubacteriales bacterium, assembly GCA_900549005.1. Taxonomy (GTDB): domain Bacteria; phylum Bacillota; class Clostridia; order Christensenellales; family Borkfalkiaceae; genus Coproplasma; species Coproplasma stercorigallinarum. The sequence continues at coordinate 17,157 of URMT01000006.1, forward strand.
GCGCGACCATACAAACTCGGTGTGGCCGTCGGGGTCGCAGAAGTAGTACATATTGATGACGAGCGGGGTGATTACGTTCTCCATCTTTATGTTTTCAAACACAACGCCGTCGATAACCGCATACTTGCCCCTGCCGCGGCGCGTCTTTATGCGCAGACCCCTGTCTGTATGCCTGAACAGGCACTGGCTGACGGTGAGGTTGGTTACGCCGCCCGACATTTCGCTGCCGAGCACGATTGCGCCGTGACCGTCCTGGAACACGTTGTTGCGCAATGTATGGCGGTTTGCGGGCGTCTTGTAGGTCATTCCCATATAGACCTTGCCCGACTTTATCGCCACGCAGTCGTCGCCGACCGAGAAGGCGCAGCCCACTATATCGACTTTATCGCAGCTTTCGGGGTCTAAACCGTCGGTGTTGGGCGCCGTATAGGGATTCTGCACTTTTACATCGTAAAACCCGAGATTTTTAGAAAAGAACGGGTGAAGGTTCCACGCCGCGGAGTTTTTGCAGGTTACGCCGTGGAGCACCACATTTTCGCACTTGTTTAAAAATACAAGGCGGGGGCGCGCCACCTTTCTGCCCTTGGGGGTTGCCCACCACGTGGAATTGGAGGCGTTGCCGTCTATCGTTCCCTCGCCAACTATTTTTATATTCTTCTGCCTGTAAGCAGATACATACGACTGGTGGCAATCGAAGGGGTCGCCCTCCCAGCTTGCCATAACTTCCTCCGAGCCGTCGGCGTTATATGTGCGGGCGGGGATATAGGGATAATCCTCTTCGCGCGGACTGCCTAAAAGCGTGGCGCCCTTTTTGAGCTCTATGGTGATATCGCTCTTCAAAGTTATGGGCCGCGTGAGGTAAGTGCCCGCAGGTATAACCACCCTGCCGCCTGCGGGGCAGGAAGTTATCGCCATCTGCACGAAGTAAGTATCGTCGGTCTTGCCGTCGCCCTTTGCGCCGACGGCACGCACGTCCACCTCGGCAGACTGCGCCTCCGTCTTTATGCGCACGGTATGCTCATCGTTGGATACGGTTATGGCATACTCGGTTGCAGGTTCGAGGTTATAGACGGAAAAGACGTTGGTATCCGCCTCGCCCGCCTTGACGCCGTTTACGAATATGGTATATTTGCCGTCGGGGTGACGGTAGGGGTTGGTATTTTCAAATTCAAAGCACGCCGTAGTGCAGGAAACAAATAATTTTTTAAACATATTCTCCTCTTTCTGAAATCGGCAACGCATAGAAGCGCCGCACGATTTATCAGGAATATTCCGGTTTATAAACTTTACTTAAATATAAGCAACGCGCGCCGCGCCGAAGCGCGGCGCGCGTTCAGTTAAATTTTCGCGCTTTAACTTAAAAAAGCTGTTTTTAAAGTGAACTTATCTGTAAAAAAGCATTGCAGCATATCAAACGCCGAAAAATTATGGCTGCGCGCCGTCGGCCAAAGCCGCCTTCTTTTCTCTGGATTTTTTTACCGCGCGCTTTACAAGGAACACAATCAGGTCCTTTATTCCGATTAGCGCCATATCAACGATAAGACAGGCGAGCCCGAAACCGAGCGGCTCTACGCCACCGAAGTCAGAAACTTTAAGCACGCCGAATATCAGCTCGTAAAACCACGACAACAAAATCATTACACCAAGATAATATATAAGGTTTGCAAAGAACGTCCAGATTTTTTTGAACGGGAAGGGGAACATCATAAAGTAATTGTATTCCTTCCTGTCCGATTCCATCATTCTGAAAATTGGATTGACGAGGCAATCGACAATTACGCCAGTTACAAGCCCGCATACAACAAACAAGTCCAAATTATTTGTTATATATATGCCCAGGCCCATCAGAACGAAGTAACACACAAGCCCGAAAAACCAGAATTTGATGAAAAGCGCTTTGAGCCAGAAGGGAAATATGCGCGAAAATTTGTCGCGCTTGTACGGGTCGAATTCTGCCTTGCCAGACTTCTTTTTGTTCCCTTCCTGAGTTTCGCCCGTTATTTCGGCGATATTTGCCGTGGGAACGGGAGCATCTTCGGGAGTTTCGCCCTTCAACGCGGCTACAAGCTCGTCCATCTCCTTGGTTTTCAGGTCGTAAAAATTTTCGATTGTGGTCTCTTTGGGCGGCTGCTTGCCTTTTTTATACTTTTTCGACATCTTCTTCCTTTAAAAATAACCGACAAAATTCTTTGCCGGTTATTTTACGATACATACTTTGTAAGACAGTTCTATCAGTCTGCGGAATCTTCGAGGTCTATCGGACCGGACATCGTGTTCACCGTAGACTCTACTTCTTTTCTGGTATTTATCTTCATAAGCGCCGCCTTATAGAGAGGCATTGTCGCCATAAGGATACCCGTTATGCCCAGGAATACTACGTGGGTTATGAGCACATTGAATGTTGTATCCCAATAAGATTCCCAGTTAAGCACTGCATCTGACGTAAGGTCTTTGAACTCAATATAGAACATTATGTCCATAAACGCCATCAGCGCCATTGAAAGTCCGCACAGAACTATGGGAATAATCTTCATCTTCTTGCGCTTGGGGAAAGCATTCATATACAGCACGAGCGAAAGCACCGAGAAGAGCGTGCACACGAACGTTGCAATGCCTATCCAGTTGCCGCTCGTTCTGTCGTATACCGACTGCGAGAACGTGCCAAGCGAGAAAATATATATAAGGCTCGTTACGATAAGGAAAAAGAAAGCTATGTTGCTGGGACGGCGCTTCAAATTAACTATCTGCTTGCGCCCCCATTCTTTGAAATCGGCCTTGAATTTTTCCTTGTCGAACCTCTTCTTTTTTCCTTCTTCGGGCGGGGTTTCGTTATTTACGACCATATTTTCATTCTCTGTCATATTTCACCTCACCTTATCGCCTTCGTGGTTTCCACATCGAAGAAGTGCATCCTGTCGGGCTCGAACCCGATGGAAATGATATCGCCGTATTTATAGGAACACCATTCTGCGAATTTGCAAACGACAATCTTGTTTCCGTTCACTTTGCCGTGAACGAGAGTGTTCATACCCAGATTTTCGTTGTTGTCAACGCGGAACTGTATGGGGCCGTCCCTTGTAATGTTCTCAGGGCGAGCACCCAAAATTATGTTCTTGCCCTCGTAATCTTTGAGCAAGTCTTTCTGCGCTTCGTTGAGCGGATATTCAAAATAGTTGCTGACGAACTTGCCGCCCTCTATCCTTCCGTCGAACATATTCATAGGGGGAAGGCCTATGAACGTCGCAACGAAGGTATTTGCGGGATATTCGTACAGCTCTATGGGTTTGCCTATCTGCTGCACGTGGCCCATAGACATACAAACTATCCTGTCTGCAAGCGTAAGCGCCTCCGTCTGGTCGTGCGTTACGTAGATGATGGTCGCGTTGAGCTTTTTATGAAGAAGCATCAGCTCCCTTCTCATCGAACCGCGAAGCTGGGCGTCGAGGTTTGAAAGGGGCTCGTCGAACAGGAACACCTTGGGGTTGCGGACTATTGCGCGCCCCATCGCAACGCGCTGGCGCTGACCGCCGGAGAGCTGCCTGGGCTTTTTGTTGAGCTGGGTTTTGAGGTCGAGTATCTCCGCCGCGGCCATAACCTTGCGGTGGATAACTTCCTTTTTCTCCTTGCGGAGAGTGAGCGAGAATGCCATATTCTCGTATATCGTCATATGGCCGTACAGCGCGTAGTTCTGGAAAACCATCGCGATATCCCTGTCTTTGGGGGGGACGCGCGTACAGTCTTTGCCGTCTATTACAAGCTGGCCTTTTGTGATATCTTCCAGCCCCGCCACCATTCTGAGCGTGGTGGATTTACCGCAGCCGGAGGGGCCTACGAGCACTATGAATTCGCCGTCGTGTATGTCCATATCGAAATCATACACAGCCTGAACTCCGCCGTCATAGATTTTATCCAGATGTCTGAGATTAACTTCAGGCATTGTCCACCTCCTGAGCAGTTGTATCGGCAGAAGCCGTCGCACCTGCGGCGTCTTTTGCATTGAGGTCGGCGAGCGCGGCGTCTACCGAAAGTGTACCGTCTGCAAGATGCTTGTTGAAAATTTCAAGCTGCATTGCACGCACATATCCGAATATCGCCGAAGCCACCAGGCACGCTGCAGAGAGAACGAGGTATATTATAAGTATGGTGCTGGTTGCAGCGCTTGAAAGCGCCGTGCCGAAGTACCAGGCAGTAATTTCGTAAGTTGTGCCGGGATAGAGGTAATCGCCGCCGAGCGCTATATCCATAGGATAGATGAATATGCGGGCTATCTGGATTGCCGCTATCACCAGAAGAGGAATACAGAACTTCTTGTTATAAACCTTAACGCCTTCCGAAGAAAGGAAAGTTATAAGAAGCACCGCAAGGTTAAGAACTACGCTGCCGCCTATAAGTATGCCATAGTAGGCACCGTTAAGCAGACTATAAAACAGCGCGAAGTAGAGGCATTCAAAAACAAGGCTTAAAAGAGCCAATCCGGAGGCGAGAGTATTGCGCTTATAGCGGTATATATCCGTCTTTACGACGGTTGCGCTGTCCATCTCGCTTTTAATTCCGAGGAGCTTGCCAATATCCAACATATCAGGCCACCTCCTTTGAAAGTCCTGCTTCGAGAAGAGCCTTTTCGCCCTTCATCAGCTTTATTTTCCAAATCAGGTTATACACTACCGCAAGAGCATTGGCAATTACAAGCACATATACCACATAGCCTATGTAGAACATTACCTGACTGTTGCCCGAATGCTGAAAGCGGGTTGTGTCTATACTGTAAAAAGCATCCCAGTCTATCTGAGTTATAAACATAGACTGCGTAGCCGCGATGAATGCGATGCCGAGAATTGCAAATACCGCCATATAGGCAGCAATACCTATCGATACGACATAATTGCTGATATAATAGTTGCGCCTTTTCTGGCAAGCCGTAATATACATCACGGCAACGAATACAAGGAATACTATACCCAGCACCAACAGCACCGTATTGAACATCTGGCTGTAATAGAATGTAACGTACGCATTGAAACGGTCGTTCTGATAGTCGTAGATATCGGCAACGGTTGCAAGCCCGCCCGTGCAGAAAGCAAACGCATAAACTATGGTTATCGCACTCATTATCAGGGTGAGCAGGCAAAGTGTTTTTTGAAACCGCATCTGAGTTTTCATATCATTTCCCCAAATCCGTTTTTTGCCGTGCGCCCGCCAGAAGACGGGCGCACGGGTTAAACCGGTTATTTGCTTGCCGCATTATACAGCGGCTGTTTTACTTTTATCCTTGATTACGCAAGGTAATCGTTGTAATATGCCACGAGCATATCCCAGGCTTCGTTCATATAGTTCTGGTAAGTCGTCCAGTCAAGGCCCTCCACCATCTCTACTGCATCGGCAGCGCTGTCGGGAAGCGTACCGCCGCCCGTGCCGAGGTAGTTGGAAGAAGAAGTTTCGCCGTCGAGGCCCCTGTACATAACTTCGAGCAGGAAGTTGATGAAGGTGCTGTTGGAAGATACGAACCACGTTGTGCCGTAGTCAGAGTAGTTGGTATCTATGCTGGCTGCCGTGGTAGAATCATAGGGAAGCGTGGTAGGTATAATAGTGTACCAAGGATTATCGTAAGGGTTATCCAGGGTAGGATATACGTGGTCTATCGTGCCGTTGGTGAGGCAGGCAGCAACCTTATCGGCACCGATTATACCGCAGTCAGCCGTGCACTGATATTCGAAGGACTGCAACTTGTTGCCGATGGGCAGAGCCGAGCCGATTATGCCGCGCGCGTAGCTGGTATAGTTGAGCGCATAATTGGAACCGATTGCACCGGTACCGAGCTTAATGCCGTTAACCGTTCCGCCATAGTAGAGTTCGAGGTTGGCGTCGGTCATTGTAGGCTGCATTTCGCCCTTGTAATAGGTGCCGTTGGCATACACTTTGTTCTTATATACGAAATACCTGTTGGCATATTCATCTTTTACGGTGTACTGTTCAGAACCTGCAACCTGCACTGCAACGTCAGCGAGCGTAACGCCGGTTGCCTCTTCGTTATACCAGAAACCGTTATCTTCGGAAGTATAAACGCGGTCACCGGTTTCTTCACAATCATTGGTGGAAGACTGAGGGCCGTAAGTCATAAGAATCTGACCATCGTTAGAGAACAGATAGTCGATGAATGCAAGGACTGCCGCAAGTTTTTCGGGATTGTTTTGAACAGCTGCATAGGGAACGGCGAAGCCGGTGTTCTTTACAGAGCGCCACGATTCGGTGAAGCGCATTACCTTTCTGCCGTTGAGATAGCAGTAATCGCCGTCGTTAGTAGTGCCGTCGTCATATTTGGAAACGGGGGTAACTATGGGAGCGAAATTGTAATCTTCGGGAACATTGTTCCTGTCGGCCCTGGTGCTCACGCCCATTACAGCATAACCGCCGTTTGCAGTCTGCGTCTGAACGTAGTCGAATATCATAAGAGCTTGGATTTCGTTTTCCGTATAGTAGCTTATGGTGCCGTTACCCGTGCTCTGACCGGAGTTTACAAGGCCTTCTTCAACGAGTGCATTCATTCTGTCGAGAGCGTCGTAGGTGGATTCGTTGAGACGCGCGTCCTTAACGGAGTTGTCGCTGTCAACATATGCATACTCATAGCGGAAGGTAAGGCCGCGCTCGCCATAGAGTTCGCCGACTAACGAGAGCAGGTCGTTTGAACGCTGGGTGGTACCCTGACGGCCGGAGATAGCATATATATCATTTGCCGCAGTCTGAGTATCCAAAATGCTATGATTTGTAACTACGCAACGGGAGAGAGCTACGAGCAGGTCAACGTCCCACGCGGCGTTGTATCCGTTGAATACGTCGGAGCGGGTTTCATAGAAGCTGTCGCCGCCGTCGGCATCGAGATAAGCTACGTCGATATATTCGCGGAGTATTGCAAGAAGCTGAGCGCCGGTAACCGTGCCGTTGGTAGCGTTGATTGCAGCGTTCTGTATATCCACGATGTTGCCGCTTTCAAGCGAAGTGGGGTCGGTAACCCCCGCATCCTTTACTGCCTGATAGAGGTCGGATGTGGTGTCGTCGAGTTCGGCAAGAACGTTGTCGTAATCCACATAAACTTTTGTGGTTTTAGAGGTATCTGTGTCGTCTTTAAGCGTTCCGTCTGCGTTGAGGTCGCTGTTGGCAACATCGGTAGTGTTTATCCACCAGCTGCCGGTAGTGCCCATATAAGAAGTTGCCGAAGCCTTTGTGCCGTTGCCGATATCGCCGGCAGCGCTCGCCGACGTGGAACCGGCAGTCTTTGCGGCCTTTGCAGAAGCCTGCGACGTGAACGTTGTGCTGTCACCCGCTTCGGTACCGTCGAGCAACTTTTCTATCCACGTGAGGTTTGCTATCTCGTACTTTTCGATATCGTCGTTGCCGTCGAAGTAAGGAGCATAATACATTGCGCCGTTTGTCGTATCGGAAGTAAGCGAAAGCTGTACTATCGGATTAGCTTCGAGGAATGCCTTATAGTTGGGCATATAGTCGAGATACATACGAAGGTCGAGGAACAGGTCTGTATCTGACTGGGCATTGGTGGTTATTTCCTTGGCGGAACCGGTTATTACGTCGTAAGTTGCAAGCAACTGGTCTGCCATAGCCTGCGAAATCTGCGCATCGGAGCCGAGATTGGTGAAGTTATCGGCAAATTTAACATCAAGCTCCTTTTCCAAAGCAGCCCAGGCAGGTTTGAGCCTGTCTGCCGCATATCTTGTGCCGAACAATTCGAATTCACCGGAAACGAGCGCATCGTTAGACTGATACGTAATGTACCCGTACGGTGTTTTGTTCTGATAGCCAACATTCATTGAAAGGTTGGTGCCGGAAGCATAACTTTCGGCAACTTCCAGGCGAGCCTGGCTGTCTGCAAGCGGTTCGGGGCCGCACGCAGCAAGGCCGATGCACATTGAGCTTGCCAGCACTATGCTGACAACTGCTGTTGCAATTTTTTTGGTTTTACTCATACTTTTCTCCTTATATTTTTAAATATCTATAAACCCGAGTAACCAAATAGGTTTATATTCTTTTTATGCCCCGCCCGCAGTATATCCGCGGGCGGGAATTTTGCCGTAAATCAGATAAATTACTCTTTTACGCCGCCCATATTTACACCCTTCGCGAAGTACTTTTGTATGAAGGGATAAATTATGAGGATGGGGATAACCGAGCAAACGACTATGGCGTAAGCACAGCCTTCGAAAGAGAGCGACTGGTCATAAGGCCAGGGGTTATTTTCAGGGTCGTACTGCGTTATGAACGAAGTGTAACTTTCAATGAAGTTACGCAGGTAAACCTGCACGGGCCACGAATAGTTCTGTTGCTCACCCATAACGCGCATCGCCCAGAAGTAGCCGTTCCAGCGCGATATGCCGAAGAACAATGCAACCGTTGCAATCGTGGCCTTGCTCATAGGGAGATAGACCTTTGTAAGAATCTGCATTTCGGTGGCGCCGTCTATCCTTGCCGCCTCTTCAATCTCGGCAGGCACGCCCTCGAAGGCGTTCCTCAAAAGAATGATGTTGGTGGCGTTCATACCCATCGCTATAACCACTACCCATTTGAGGTCTATGGTATACATCAGCTGCACGCCCTCTTCGCCGGAGCCGAACAGCGTTGCAAAGATGTTTGCGGTGTCGCGGTAGTTGGCGTAAGTTGCAACAACGCCCGCAGAGAACCACATAGTGAATACCAGGAAGAAGTTCCAGCCTCTTCTGCCCATTATGCGCTTTTTGGAGAGCGCATACGCGCCGAGTATTGAATAGAACAACGACCATATCGTGCCGAGGAAGGTCATAAATATGGTGTTGGAATAGCTTACCCAGAACTGGCTGTTGGTGAACGCCCAGGCAAACGCATCCAGCGTGGGCTCTACCGGCCAGAGCACTACCGAACCCGCACTGTTTGCCGCCTTGGAGCTGAATGCGCTGCTTATTGCATATATAAAGGGATATACGCACATCAGCGCAAATATTATCAGAAAGAAGTAAGCGACTATCTTGAATATCAGTTCGGATATTTCCATTTTACGTTTCATACGTCAATATCCTCCTCAATACAAAGATACGTCCGTAGCCTTGCGGCTTACTATGTTGGCGCCTATAACCAGTATCATACCGATGAGGTTGTTGGTCATTTCACCCGCCATTGCCGCAACGGTGTTGGTCTGCGAGTTCGCCCATACCGAAACTACGTATGCCGACTGATAGTTCGCCATAGGCGCTGCCTCCGCGCCGCCGCTCGTCGAGAACAGGAATATCTTCTCGTACGAAACGTTGAGCAGAGAGCCTATCTTCATTATAAGCATTATGACTACCGTCGAAAGTATGCTGGGTATAACCACGTAGCGCATCTGCTGCATCTTGCCCGCACCGTCTATCTGCGCCGCCTCGTACGAGGTAGGTGAAACGGCGATAATCGCGGCAAAGAATACTATACTGTCGTAGCCGGCGTGCTCCCAAAGGTCGGTTACTATATACAGTGCTCTGAAATATCTTGCGCTGTATATAAGGCCGCTGCCCTCCTGCGTTATATTCGCGGCGGCCTGTCCGAGCGAGGAATCTTCGCCGCAAATACTTACAAGGAGCCTTGCCACAACGCCCTGCGCACCAGTCGAAGAGTTAGTACCGAACAGAGTTATCGCCAGCGTGGAGATAACAACTATCGACATAAATTTGGGAAGGTAAACGCATACCTGGGCAACGCTTCTTACGATGTTCGAACGGATTTCGTTGAAGAACAGCGCAAGAATGATGGGGAACGGGAAACCGAACAGCAGTCCGTAGAATGCGAGGATGAACGTATTTCTGAAAGACATCCAGAATTCCTGCGTTATCTGCGCACCTCCGTTGAAGTACACGTAGATGAAGTTTTCAAGTCCGTACCAGTTACCGGCAGCCGGGTCTGACGTATTTGAAAAGTAGTCCTTGAATACCGCCGTCAGCTCCGTCATCGGCATATATCGCCAGAAGAAGTAGACGAACAGCATAGGGACCAACATCAGATACAGGCGCCAGTCGGTAAGGATTTTGAACGCTATCTCCTTCCACCGCGTCTTCTCGACTTCATCCCTTACCTGTTGGTCGGGCGAAACGGAATATGTACCGGTCGCCTCGTCGTAGGTAAGGAAATCGTCGCATTTGAGTTTGAACATAAATCCCTCCATACCACTTAAAAAATAAATTTTAAGTAAATATTTTTTCACAGTTCTTCCGCCCCGCCTCGTGTCAAGCGGTTTTAACGGTTGTCCCCCAAATGCCCTCCGCCAAAAATTGCGGAAAAGCGCTTTCGCCGGGATTTACGCCCCGCCGCCGTTTACCCGGGCAGGCAGGTTCGCTTCGCCGGCTTCTACGCCACGGAATGCAGAATGAGCTGCGTTTTGACTTTTTGATTTATTTTATTTTTCTCCTCGTCCGCGCGCCGGCGCGCGGCATTCTTCGTTAAAGAAGATTCCCTGCCGCATTGCTGTGCAAGGCGGCAAAAGGGGTGCACCCCTTTTGGATTCTGAAAATTTTATGTTTCGGCCGCGGGCGCACAAAGCGGCCTGCTCTCACTTCGCGCTATCGCGCGCCCCCGTAAAAAGGTTACAGGACCTGCTCACTTACCGCCGAACAGGTCGTCGCCCTTTTTATTTAAAGTTTTAAGCGTTTCGACGTCTATCTCTATCGGCTGTTCGCCGAAGTTATCGGCCATCATCTTCTCTTTGCGCTCTTTATCCAGCCTTAAAAGGTAGTCGCGCTGGTTCTCCATCATTCCGTCGAGCCTGCGCATAACGAGCAGTATTATGATGCTCATAACGAGCGAGAGAAGTTCCGAAGGCCCCATAAAACCGAGCAACGCGTCGCCAAGCTGTGCGCCGAAGCATACGCTGACTATCGTTCTGCCTATCACCACGGCCGCCCAGCCGCAAATCACGAATAACGCGGTGAAATACCACCTTCCCGTTATGTGCTTATAGCCGGCAAACCTGACCATAAGGAAGGCAAGTCCCACAAAGGCGTTGCCCACCGCGTAGGTGACGAAATATTGAAGTATGAGCTCCTCCGCGACGCCGCCGCCCGCGAAAATTGCAAGCACGCAGTACAGGATTCCGTCGCCCACCGCATAGAACAGGCCGTACCAGTTCCAGCGCACCATAATTATAAGGGATATCGCAATCGACACGGAAAAGAAAAAATTTCCCGAACTTGAAGCAAACCATCTGGTGAAGGCGAAGAAGCTGATTACGTCGAAAACGGCAAGTATTACCGCAAAAAGCAACAGGTCTGTGGCGCGGTATCTTGCGAATGAAATTATCCTTGAACCATTTTTACGCATCTTTTAGTGTTGTAAACAAAATATCAAACGCAATATGTTACGATTTAACATTTAGCTTACTCATTATAACATAGCATTTTTTAAAATGCAATACCTTTTTTAATTGTTTCACAAAAAAAATTGTGATAAAATCTATACAACCAACCAAAGGAGGCACATATGACTACCATAACCGTCACCCCGGGCGATAATTTGCAGCAGATACTGGACGAAATTGCCACGCCGGCGGTCGTATATCTGCGCGAGGGCATATACCGCCGAAAAATAAAGATTTCGCGCCCCGACATTAAAATTGTGGGCGAAAAACGTGAAACAACAATCATAACCTGGGACGACTACGCAAAAAAGCCGCATCCCGACGGGCTTGAATACAACACGTTCCGCACATATACCGTGTGCGTGACGGGCGAAAACGTGCGGCTGGAAAACTTCACCATAGAAAACTCCAACACCGACCAGGCGAAAGCGGGCCAGTGCGTGGCCCTTTCGGTGAACGCAAAGCGCTTTTCGGCAGGCAATATGCTGCTGAAATCGTTGCAGGACACGCTCTTTCTCGCGCCCTTCCCCGACGATTTGGTGGCGAGGTATTCGGGCGCAACGCCCGAAGGTTATTACGACGGGTTCATACCCCGCGACGAACTGTATATGCAGGGTGGCTCGCTGGCATACTTTTCAGACTGCGAAATACGCGGCACGGTAGACTTCATCTTCGGCTGCGCAGAGGCTTATTTTGAAAAATGCCGCATAGTATCGCTGAACGACGGCAGAAAAACGGGCTTTATAGCGGCGCCTTCGCACTCGCTCAAACAGGAGCGCGGCTTTATGTTTTACGACTGCGACCTGATATGCGGCGGCGCGGCCGAAGGCAGCGTATACCTGGCGCGGCCCTGGCGCGACTTCGGCAAGTGCGCATTCATAAACTGCCGCGCAGATTCGCACATATCCCCCGCCCTTTTCGATAAATGGAACGACACCTACCGCGACAAAACGGCGCGCTTTGAGTACCGTAATCTGCAATGCAGCGGAGCAATTGCCCCCGTAGTATGGTGCAACGAACTTACGAAAGCTCAGGCCGAAGGATATATTGCGGCAATTTCTGCGGCAAAGCGCGAACTGAACGCCTGAGCGGCCGCGGACGGCATATTCCGTTGCATCCCCGAAGAATCCGACGGCGGATACCGCGCGGCGTATTACGGCAGAACCCCTGCACTGCTATATAATAAATCGGCAGGCCGCAAAAAAGAGGCTGCCTTTTGCCGTTTTATGCCTTATATTGTCGGCGGCGCAGACGGCTTTTTTGCCGCGATGATAAGAAATGTTAATTTTGAAATAAATTAACATTTCGCAAATTGACATTTACACGGCTGATTTGTTAATAATTTTCAGATTTTACAAACCTGGGACACAGAAAAAAGCCCCGCGGCGATACGCCGCGGGGCACAATTTTTATTTTTGTAAAATCAGTCTTTAAACCCGAAATATTCTTCGGCGTTGTTGTAGCAGACGTCCTCCACTATCTTGCCGAGCGTATCCAGCTCGGAAGCGGGATACTGCCCGTTTTCAACCAGGTTGCCGAGCATATTGCACAGCAGCCTTCTGTACAGCTCGTGGCGGGGATAGGAAAGGAAGGAGCGGCTGTCGGTGAGCATACCGACGGACTGCGCCACGAGGCCGACCTGCATAAGCGTTTCGAGGTTCTGCTTCATACCGTCGAGCTGGTCCAGGAACCACCACGCAGTGCCTACCTGCACCCTGCCCTTCACACCTTCCTTCTGGAAGCAGCCGGCAAGCACGGTGAGCGCATAGTTGTCGCGCGGGTTGAGGCAATAGAGTATGGTTTTGGGAAGCGCGTCGGCCATATCCAACGCGCCGAGGAGCGCCGAAAGTTTTGCCATATAGACCTGGTCCTCTATGGCGTCGAAGCCCGTATCGGGGCCTATCTTTTCGAGCATAGTTTTGGAGTTGTTGCGGAGCGCGCCTATGTGGTACTGCTGTACCCAGCCGTGCTTTGCATACTGTTTGCCAAGGAATACGAGTATGTAGCCCTTGTACTTATCCTGTTCGTCAAAGGATACTGCCTCGCCCTTCATACCCTTTTGGAATACGGCGTTCGCCTCTTCGTAGGTTGCGGGGGCGTAATGAACCACGTCGAGCGCGTGGTCGGATACGCGCGAGCCCATCGAATGGAAAAATTCTATTCTGTCGGCAAGGGCGTTACACAAATCTTCGAGCGTGGATATGGGCTTGCCCCATACGCCCGCAAGCTGGTTGACCCAGGACGCAAACCACGAAAGTTCGACGTTTATCGCCTTGTCGGGACGGAAGGCGGGACGAACCTTTACTTTAAGGGTCTTGTCCTCCGCCATCTTCTTGTGCCATTCAAGGCTGTCTACGGGGTCGTCGGTGGTGCACACCGTCTTTACGTTGAATTTATACATCATCTCGCGCGCGGTGAGCGTTTCCAGCTTTTTGTTGGCCTCGTTCCAAATCTTGTCGGCATTCTTGGGGCAGATTACGTCGTCTATGCCGAAATATCGCTGCATTTCGAGATGCGACCAGAGGTACAGCGGATTGCCCACGAAATAGGGCATAGATTCCACGAACTGGCTGTACTTTTTGTAGTCGTCGTCGGGGCCGGATATCGAGTCCTCCTCGTACCCCCTCGCACGGAGCGACCTCCACTTGTAGTGGTCGCCGTACCTGTCGCCCGCGCCCAGCCAGGCTTCGGCAAGGTTGCGGAACTTCTTGTCCTCGTAAATCTCTTTGGGAGGAAGATGGCAATGGTAGTCTATTATGGGCATATGCTCAGCGTGTTCGTGATACAGCTTTCTGGCCGTCTCCGTTTCAAGCAGAAAGTCCTTATCCATAAATTTTTTCATTATAACGTCACTCCTGTTTTAAAAATAGCCAGCTCGCGCGTGTTGTTGATTTCGTTTTTTGCGGGCTTGCCGTTTACGGTTTCTGTTACAAGGTCTATAAGTTTTTCAAGCTGGGCGTCGAAACCCGTTTCCAGAACGGCGCCTGCGTTGAAATCTATCCAATTGGCCTTTCTGGCCGCAAGTTCGTTGTTGGTTGCAATCTTCAAGGTGGGAACGAATCCGCCGAAGGGCGTGCCCCTGCCCGTGGTGAACAGCACCAGATGGCAGCCCGCCGCGCCCAGGTTGGTTACGGCAACCATATCGTTGCCGGGTCCGTTCAAAAGGTTGAGCCCCTTGGCCGTAACGTAGCCGTCGTCGAACACGACGTCCTGCACGGCAGAGGAACCCGACTTCTGCGTGCAGCCGAGCGACTTGTCTTCGAGCGTGGTTATGCCGCCCGCCTTGTTGCCGGGCGAGGGATTTTCGTAGACCACCTGCCCGTTTTTGCGGAAGTAGTCCTTGAAATCGTTTATAAGTTTTACCACCTTTTTGAAGGTGGCCTCGTCCTTGGCCCTGTTCATCAGCTTCTGTTCCGCGCCGAACATTTCGGGCACTTCGGTTAGCACGGTGGTGCCGCCGCACGCCACTATATAGTCGCTGAAAAGCCCGACGAGCGGGTTTGCCGTAATGCCCGAGAGGCCGTCCGAGCCGCCGCACTTCAAGCCCACTTTGAGGCAGGACATATCCGCCTCGGAGCGCCTGTCGTTCTTTATTACGTCGGCAATCTCCTTTACCAGCTTCACGCCCGCGGCAATTTCGTCGCTCTCGTCCTGGCAGACGAGGAACTTTATGCGGCTTTCGTCAATCTTTCCCAATCCCTCTTTGAAGGGGCCCATCTGGTTGTTTTCGCAACCCAGGCCGATGACGAGCACGCCGCCCGCGTTGGGGTGGCGCACCATCTTCTGCAAGATGAGTTTGGTGCGCTCGTGGTCGTCGCCCAACTGCGAACAGCCGTAAGGGTGCGTGAACACGTGGACGCCGTCGAACCCCTCGGTGCCGTACTGCTCTTTGAACGTATCGGCAATCAGCTTGGCCTGGCCGTTCACGCAGCCTACGGTGGGTATTATCCACAGTTCGTTGCGTATGCCCACGTTGCCGTCAGCCCTTTTATATACGTTTATCTTTCGGGGCGCGACCTTTTTTACGGGGCACTCCACCTTGTTATAGGTGTATTCGAGGTTTTCCGAAAGGTTGGTGTGCACGTTGTGCGTGTGCACGTGACTGCCCTTGGGAATATCGGCGGTGGCATAAGCTATGTCAGAGCCGTATTTTATTATCTCTTCGCCCTTCTTTATGTCGCGCAGGGCAAACTTGTGCCCCTTGGTTATGTCCTCGGCGAGGACTACCCCCTCGTGCTCTTCGCCCTTTTTAAGGTCGCAAAGAGCTACGGCAACGTTGTCGAGCTTGTTGATTATTATAGTCGATTTAGCCATTTACAAACCTTTCCACTGCGGCTCTCATACCGTTCTTGTCCATATCTTCGAGGCACTTTGCAACCGTGGCGGCGATGTCGGGATGAATGGTGTTCATATCCATATCCCACGCCTCGTCCCACGCGAGCACCTTCTTTGCCATTGCAAGGTAGTCGCCGTCGAAGTCGGCCCAAAGCCTGTGCCAGAACGCAAGGTACGAAGGGTCGTCTTTGAGGGCGATTTCCTCGTTGCCCCTCTTGCCCTTGTGGAACTCTATTATTGCCGCGTACGAGAAGATGAGGTGCGCGGGCAGTTTGCCGTTAATGCGCACATAGTCCAAAAGCGTGGGCAGAAGCCTGGTTTTGAACTTGGTGGTTGAGTTGAGCGCGATAGACATCAGCTCGTGCCTGATGAAGGGGTTCTGATACCTTTCGATTACGCTGTTCGCAAACGCCACCATCTGGTCCTGGGGAAGGTCGATTGTGGGATTGACTTCGTCGAATATGAAGTCGCGCACGTACTTGCCTATGGTCTTGTCGGCCATAGCCTCGCCTACGGTGTCTATTCCGCAGAGGTATGCCACGGGCACCATTGCGGTGTGCGAACCGTTGAGTATTTTAACCTTGCGCTGTTTGTAGGGCTTTATGCTGTCGGCAAATATTACATTGAGCCCCGTGGAGTCGGCGGGAAGCACCTTCTGCACGAAGGGCTCCTTTTTGAGCACCCAGAGGTGGAATATTTCGCCCTTCACCACGTTGTTGTCTATATAGCCCGTCTCTTCCTGTATGGCGGGGATTTCCGCCTTGGGATAGCCGGGAACTATGCGGTCTACGAGCGTGGAAGTGAAGTGGTTTGCCGTCTGCATCCACTTTATGAACTTTTCGTCCATCTTGTTGATTTTTGCAAGCTCGGTGAGCACGCGGTAGAGCTCGTCGCCGTTGTTGTCGATAAGTTCGCAGGGAACTATCGCAAGGCCCTTGTCTTCCGCGCCGCCGAATTTATCGTACCTGCGCTTCAACAGGGCGAGCAGTTTGCCGGGGAAAGATTTGGGGCATACCGTGAAATCGGTGTCCGTTTCGTCGAGCGCTATGCCCGCCTCGGTGGTGTTGGAAATTACTATCTGCAAATCTTCGCTCTCGCCGTAGCGGAGGAATTTTTCGTAGTCGGTGAAAGGGTTTACGCAGTCGCCGATGACGTCGATTATCTCGCTCTTTTTAACCCTTTCGCCCTTGTCGATACCTTCCAGACGGAGGGTATACAGACCGTCCTGGGCGGCAATGTCTTTTACCCTGCCGAGGGGCATAGGCTGAACTACTACCACGTCGGCATTTATCGCGCCCTTATCGTTCAAATCCTGCAATATCCATTCGATGAACGCACGCAGAAAGTTGCCTTCGCCGAACTGCATTATTTTGATTTTTCTTTCAGGTTTATTGTGAATTTTTTTGCTAAGCTGTTCCATAGATTAAAAATACCTCGAACTATTTATTAAAAAAGTAAAGTATTTGCGGCATATATGCGGGGCAATTGCGCTTTGCGCAGTGATAATTGCGCCCTGCGTGCGCAAGTGATGAGTTGCGCTTTGCGCACCGTTGCGGTTGAGATTTCTCCGTGCGTACCCTGCGGTCACTTAGTTTGCGGTTTCCCGAAGGGAGCCCTCCGCAAAGTAGCGTCGCTA